>JAURXS010000082.1 GCA_030654305.1 bacterium
TTGCCGCGCCAGGACGAGCTCGCGGCGCGGCTGGGGCCCGCCGCCGCCCAGAGCCTGCACTGGCACTTCATCGGGCCCCTGCAGGCCAACAAGGTGCGCAAGGCGGTCGGCCGCTTCGCGCTCATCCACGCCGTGGACACGCCGTCGCTCGCGGAGCGGATCTCGCAGGTGGCGCTGGAGCGGGGCCTGCGCCAGCCGGTCCTGCTGGAGGTCAACGCCGCCCGCGAGCCGGGCAAGTTCGGGCTCGATCCGGACGCGGCCGTCGCGGCGGCCGTCGCCGCCGCCGCGCTGCCGGGCCTGGACCTGCGCGGGATGATGGCCATGGCCCGCCAGGACGCGCCGCCGGCCGAGCTGGGCGCGACCTTCGCCCTCGTGCGTCGCCTCGTCGAGGCGGCCCGCGCGGCCACCGGCCTGGCGCTGCCCGAGCTGAGCCTGGGGATGTCCGACGATTTCGAGATCGCGATCGCCGAGGGGGCGACCCTGGTGCGCCTGGGCACCGCCGTGTTCGGGGCGCGACCGCCGAGCGCCTGAGCCGGCGCCGCCGGAAGGAGAGGTAGCGTGCTGCTGCGACTGTTGCTCGCCTGCTGCGAGGTCTACAGCTGGCTGATCATCGCCAGGGTGGTCATCAGCTGGCTCAACCCCACGCCCCGTCACGAGATCCTGGTGATGGTCTGCAGGGTCACCGACCCCTTGCTCGATCTGCTGCGCCCCCTGATCCCGCTGCGCGGCCTGGACCTGTCGCCCATCCTGGCCCTGCTGCTGGTGCGTCTGGGCTGCGCCCTGCTCACCAAGCTGCTGTCCGGCTAGGCGGGGCGCGCGCTCTTGATGCCCGGGGCGCCCGGAGCGTCCGGGGCGATTGTCCTTCCCCCTGGTCCGCCCGCATGCTAGGTTTCCTCGTTTCCAGACGGTGGGCCGCCCCGCGGCGCCCCCGGCCACCCTGCCCCGGCCACCCTGCCTGGGGGCGCGACAGCCCGGAGGACGGACTTGAACGAGACGTGGACGCAGATCCGGGAAGCCGTCGACTTCCTGCGCGGGCGCTGCCCGCTGGAGCCCGAGGTGGGCCTGATCCTGGGCACCGGCCTCGGCGCCCTGGCTGACAAGATCGAAGCCGAGTGCACGCTGGACTACGCCGAGATCCCGCACTTCGCCAGCTCGACGGTGCAGAGTCACCACGGTCGCTTCGTCTTCGGCACCCTCGGCGGCCGCCGCGTGGTGGCCATGCAGGGCCGCGTCCACTACTACGAGGGCTACACCATGCGCCAGATCACCCTGCCCGTGCGGGTGATGCGCGCGCTCGGCGCCGGGACCCTGGTGATGTCCAACGCGGTCGGCGGCATGGACCCGCACCTGCGCCCCGGCGACATGACGGTCATCACCGACCACATCAACCTGATGGGCGACAACCCGCTGCTCGGCCCCAACGACGATCGCCTCGGCGTCCGTTTCCCCGACATGAGCGAACCCTACGACCGCGCGCTGGTGGAGCTGGCCGAGACGACGGCCCTGGAGCTCGGCCTGCCGCTGCACCGGGCCGTCTACGTGGCGGTCGCCGGCCCGAACCTCGAGACCGCGGCCGAGTACCGCTTCCTGCGCGCGATCGGCGCCGACACCGTCGGCATGTCGATGGTGCCGGAGTGCCTGGTCGCGGTGCACGGCGGCATGCGGGTGCTCGGCCTGTCGGCGGTGACCGACGCCTGCTTCCCCGACGCCCTGCACCCCGCGGACGTCGACGGCATCATCCGCACCGCCGCGCTGATCGAGCCGAAGCTCTGCCGCCTGGTGACCGAACTGCTGCGACGGCTCCCGCCCGCGGGCGGGGCCGCCTAGGACGGAAGGCATGTCGAACGAGACGCCGCGCTACGCGCCGCTGGCCCGCAAGATCCACGACGCCGAGTCCGAGCGCCTGGTCAGCGCGTTCTGGCGCGAGCACGACGTGTTCCGCCGCAGCATCGCCGGGCGCGAGGGCCGGCCCGACTGGGTCTTCTACGAGGGGCCGCCCACGGCCAACGGCCTGCCGGGCGTGCACCACGTGGCCGCGCGCCTGACCAAGGACATCGCCTGCCGCTACAAGACCATGACCGGCCACCGCGTGCTGCGCAAGGCGGGCTGGGACACCCACGGCCTGCCGGTCGAGCGCTCGGTCGAGAAGCAGCTGGGCATCCAGGGGCGCGAGGCCATCGAGGCCTACGGGCTGGAGGCCTTCAACGCCAAGTGCCGCGAGAGCGTGTGGGCCTGCAAGGCGGAGTGGGACGAGTTCACCGAGCGGCTGGGCTACTGGGTGGACCTCGACGACCCCTACATCACCTACCAGGACAACTACATCGAGTCGGTCTGGTGGATCCTGTCCCGCTTCGCGGCCGAGGGCCTGCTCTACCGCGGCCACAAGGTCGTGCCATACTGCCCGAGCTGCGGCACGCCCCTGTCGAGCCACGAGACGGCCAGCGGCTACCGCACCGTGGAGGATCCGAGCATCTTCGTGAAGTTGAAGGCCGTCGATGCCGACGAGCACTTCCTGACCTGGACGACCACGCCCTGGACCCTGCCCTCGAACGTGGCGCTGGCCGTCGGCGCGGACCACGACTACGTGCGGGTGCGCCACGGCGACGACGTGCTGGTCCTGGCCGAGGCGCGCCTCGGCGTGCTGGACGCGGGCACGCCGACCGAGGTGCTCGGCCGCTGCAAGGGCCGCGACCTGCTCGGCCGCCGCTACGAGCAGCTGTTCCCGCTGCTGCCGGTCCCGGCCGGCAAGGAAGCGTTCAAGATCGTGGCCGCCGACTTCGTCACGCTCGACAGCGGCTCGGGCATCGTCCACCTGGCGCCCGCCTTCGGCGAGGACGACTACCAGGCCGGCCTGCGCGAGAACCTGGCCTTCTTCAGCCCGGTCGACGCCGCCGGGCGCTTCACCGACGAGGTGCCGCCCTACGCCGGCCGCGCCGTCAAGGAGTCCGACCGGCAGATCATCCGCGACCTGCGCGCCCGGGGCTGCCTGCTGCGCGAGGAGGGCTACACCCACGAGTACCCCTTCCACGACCGCTGCGGCAACCCGCTGATCTACTACGCCACGCCCAGCTGGTTCATCCGCACCAGCGAGCTGCGTGAGAAGCTGCTGGCCGCGAACGCCGACATCCGCTGGGCGCCGCCGGAGGTGGGCAGCGGCCGCTTCGGCAACTGGCTGGCCGGCAACATCGACTGGTCGCTCAGCCGCAACCGCTTCTGGGGCACGCCGCTGAACGTCTGGATCTGCGACGCCTGCGGCGAGCAGCACCTGCCGACCTGCCGCGACGACCTCACGCAGCTGTCGGGGGCGGACCAGTCGCGGCTCGACCTGCACCGGCCCTTCGTCGACGACCTGACCTTCCCCTGCGCGCGGGCGGGCTGCGGCGGCGTCATGCGGCGCACGCCCGAGGTCATCGACTGCTGGTTCGACAGCGGGGCCATGCCCTTCGCCCAGTACCACTACCCGTTCGAGAACCGCGAGCTGTTCGAGAGCCAGTACCCGGCCGACTTCATCAGCGAGGGCATCGACCAGACCCGCGGCTGGTTCTACACGATGCTGGTGATCGGCACCTTCCTGACGGGGCGCAGCAGCTACAAGAGCTGCCTGACCATCGAGCTGGTGCTGGACAAGCACGGCAAGAAGATGTCCAAGAGCCTGGGCAACACCGTCGAGCCGATGGCGCTGATGCGCGAGCACGGGGCCGACGCCCTGCGCTGGTACATGCTGACCGTCTCGCCGCTGTGGACCCCGACCCGCTTCGACGCCGAGGGCGTGGCCGAGGCGCGCCGCAAGCTGCTGGCGACGCTGGAGAACGTCTACTCGTTCTTCTCGCTCTACGCGAACCTCGACGCCTGGGACCCGAACGACGACGGCCCGGCCGACCCGTCGCTGCTCGACCGCTGGGTGCTGAGCCGGCTGCACAGCACCGCCGCCGAGGCCCGCGCGGCCCTCGAGGAGCTGAACTTCACCCGCGCCGCCAAGGCGATCGGCGCCTTCGTGATCGACGACGTCAGCAACTGGTACGTGCGCCTGTCGCGCCGCCGGTTCTGGCAGGGGGAGACGACGCCCGACAAGCGCGCCGCGTTCGCGACCCTGTTCGAGGTGCTGGACGGCGCGGCGCGGCTGCTCGCCCCGATGATCCCCTTCACCGCCGAGGAGATCTACCGGGCGCTGCACGGCGGCGGCGAACGCTCGGTCCACCTCGCGGACTACCCGGCGTGCGACGCGGCGCGCGTCGACGCGCAGCTCGAGGCGGTCATGGCGGCGGCGCAGGCCGTGGTGGGCGTGGGCCGGAGCCTGCGGCAGGATGCCCAGATCCGCACCCGGCAGCCCCTGGGGCGGATGCTCCTGCACGCCGATGACGACCGCGCCGCGGCGCTGCTCGGCGACCCGCGCCTGCGCGGCATCCTGGCCGAGGAACTGAACATCAAGGAGATCGCCGCGCTGGACGATCCGCTGCGCGTCGCCCGCCTGTCGGCCAAGGCCGACTTCCGGGCCCTGGGGCCGCGCTTCGGCAAGCGCGCGCCTGCCGCCGGCCGCGCCATCGCGGCGATGACGCCGCAGCAGGCCCTCGCCCTGCGCCGCACGGGCTCGGTCGAGCTGGACGTCGAGGGCGTGGCCGAGAACATCACCTTCGAAGAGGCGCGCGTCTCCGAGGAGGGGCTCGCCCCCTGGGCGGCCGGCTCCGTCGACGGGATGACCGTGGCGCTGGACACGACCCTCGACGAGGCGCTGCTCGACGAGGGCCTGGCCCGCGAGGTCATCAACCGGGTGCAGAACCTGCGCAAGAAGAGCGGGTTCGCGGTCGCCGACCGCATCCGCCTGGCGGTCGCCGGCGACGGCGACGCGCGGCGGGCCCTGGAACGCTTCGGGGAGAGGATCGCGGGCGAGACGCTGGCGCAGCTGGTCGCAGCCTCGCCGGACCTGCCCCACACCGACAGTTTCGAGGTCGACGGCGTCGCCATCGAGGTGGCCATCGCCCGGCTGGCCGTCAACTGAGGAGGGACCATGCGCAAGACCGAACTCGAGCGATTCCAGAAGCTCATCCTCGAGGAGAAGGAGCGCGTCGAGAAGTCGCTCGCCAAGCACACGAAGATCATCCACCACGAGGGGGAGGACTTCGGCGGCGACCTGGCCAAGGCCCATTCGAACCACATGGCCGACCAGGGCAGCGACGAGTTCCAGTACGAGACCACGATCCAGTTCGCCAGCAGCGAGGGGCGCTACCTCTACCAGCTCGAGCAGGCCCTGCTGCGCATCGAGGACCGCAGCTACGGCGTCTGCACCGGCTGCGACGCCCAGATCGGCCTGGAGCGCCTCAAGGCCAAGCTCGACGCCAGGCTCTGCATCGAATGCAAGGAGCGCGAGGAGAAGGAGCGGCATTGAGAAGCCCCCGCCTCGGCCTCCCGCGCCTCCGCTCACCTTGGCTGCTGGCGCCGCTGGTGCTCGTGGCCGACTTCGCCGCCAAGCGCCTGGTGCTGGCGAACGTGGACCGCCTCGCGCGCCCGGTGGAGGTGCTCGGCGACGTGGCCCGCTTCGCCTATGTGCGCAACCCCGGCGCCGCGATGGGGCTGCCCCTGGGCGGCCGCGGCTTCCTGATCGGCGTGAGCCTGCTCGCGGCGGCGGTCCTGGCGGCGCTCTACCGCCGCACCGACCCCGGTCAGCGGCTGCGCCGCTGCGCCCTGGCCGCCATCATGGGCGGCGCGCTGGGCAACCTGGTAGACCGGGCTTTCTACGGCGGGCTGGTCGTCGACTTCATCGACCTGGGGATCGGTGCCCACCGCTTCTACACGTTCAACGTGGCGGACATGGGCGTGACGCTCGGCGGCGCGGCCCTGTTCCTGTCGCTGTGGCGCGAAGACCGCCCGCCGCGCACCGCGCCCGGCGACCCGGCGCCCGCGGGCGAACACGCCGGGACCATCGCCGACGCGGATCCCGCGCCCGGCTCCTCCGACCCGGGACGTCGCGATGACTGACGCAGGACAGCCCCGCCTCTCGTTCACCGTCACGCCGCAGGAGGCGAACAGCCGGCTCGACCTCCTGCTGACGGAGCGGATGCCCGAGACGTCCCGCAGCCGGATCCAGCGCGCGCTCGCCGAGGGCGCCGCCACGGTCGACGGGCGCCCCCGCCCCAGCAACTACCGGGTCCACGCGGGCAGCCTCGTCGAGTTCACGCGGCCGGCGCCGCCGGCGCCGTACCTGGGCGCGCAGGACATCCCCCTGAACGTGGTCCACTGCGACGAGCACCTGGTCGTGATCGACAAGCCCGCCGGCATGGTCGTGCACCCCGCCCCGGGACACCGCTCCGGGACGCTGGTCAACGCCCTGCTGCACCGGTTCGGCGACCTGCCCGGCGACAGCGCGCGGGCCGGGCTCGTGCACCGCCTGGACAAGGATACCTCCGGCCTGCTGGCCGTGGCCCGCACCGAGCTCGCCCACCGCGGCCTGTCGGCCCAGCTGCGCGACCGCACGCTGGGGCGCATCTACGCCGTGGTGAGCTGGGGGCAGTGGGACGACCGCGAGGGCCTCATCGCCGAGCCGATCGGGCGCCATCCCCACCGCCGTCGCATGATGGCGGTGGTCCCCGGCGGGCGGCCCGCCGGCACGCGGTACCGCGTGGTGGAGGATTTCGGGTTCGTGCAGCACTGCGACGCCGAGCTGCAGACCGGCCGCACCCACCAGATCCGCGTCCACTTCGCGCACGGCCACCACCCCGTGGTGGGGGATCCCCTGTACGGGGACGACGCCCGCGAGCGGCTGGTCCACCCCCTGGACCGCCACGCGGCCCAGGCCATGGTCGCGCGGGCCGGCCGCCAGATGCTGCACGCGCGCGAGCTGCGACTGCGCCATCCCGCCACGGACGAGCCGCTCGTGTTCACCTCGGCGCTGCCGGACGACATCGCCGAGGTGCTCGGGATCCTGCGCCGGGCGACGCCGAGCGCGGACTAGCCGGCGCGGCCCGCGGCTGCTTCGGGCTGGACAGGGCCGGGGCCGGTCCGTATCCTCGCAGTCGGGACGCGCCGCGACCGGCGCCGGAAGGAGGCCAGGTGAAGATCAGGGAACGCAAGCGCGACGGCGTGGTGATCCTCGAGCTCAACGGCAAGCTGATGGGCGGGCCCGACGCCGCCGCGTTCAACGACACGCTCAAGACCCTGATCCACGAGGGCCACCGCAACGTCCTGGTCGACCTGGCCAAGGTCAACTGGGTCAACAGCACGGGCCTGGGCATCCTGATCTCCGGCTATTCGACGGTGCGCCGCAGCGGCGGCGACCTGCGGCTGCTGAACGTGTCGGATCGCGTGGAGAGCATCTTCATGGTCTCGAAGCTCCACACCGTGTTCGTCTCCTACTCGAACGAGGAAGAAGCTGTCCGCAGCTTCGCCTAGGGGGAGCCATGACCAGCGCGAACGGTTCCTCCCAGCAGGTCGAGGTGATGCTGCCCAGCCGGCTGCTGTTCCTCGGCGTGCCCGATGCGATCCTGATGGAGCTGGCGAGCGACCTCCCGTACGAGCAGAAGGATATCGACGAGTTGAGCACGGCCGTCATCGAGGCCTGCACCAACGCCATGGAACACGGCAACGGCATGGAGCAGGAGCGCCGCGTCGAGCTCCATTTCCGCTTCGCCCCCGACGAGATCCGCGTCACGGTCCTGGACCAGGGCGCCGGCTTCGACTTCCGCAACTGGCAGCCGCCCGACGGCCTCATGCGCGAGCGCGGCCGCGGCATCACGATCATGCGCGAGTTCACCGACGAGCTGACCTTCGACCACGCGCCCGACGGGCGCTTCCGCGTGCAGCTGGTGAAGCGCCATCCCCGGCAGGACTGACGTGGGCGCCGTGCTCGCCCTGGACTACGGCACCAGCCGCATCGGCATCGCGGTCAGCGATCCCACCCGCACGCTCGCCACGGCGGTCACGGTGCACCGCGCCGGGCGCGACGGCCCGGTGGCCGCCTTCGTGGCGGCCCTGGTCCGCGAGCGGGGCGTCGACCAGCTGGTGGTCGGGCTGCCGCTGACCGCCGACGGCAGGCTGGGGGAGATCGCCGAACGGGCCAAGCGCTTCGCCGGGAAGCTGGGGGAGGATCTGGGTTTGCCGGTCGCACTGGTCGACGAGCGCTACACCACGCAGGAAGCCGAACGCCTGCTGCGCGGTCCCGGCCGCCGTCGCGGCCGCGAGTCGCCCGACGCGGTCGCGGCGGAGCTGATCCTGCAGCAGTACCTGGACGCCGCGGGCGCCGGCCGGGACGGTGGCGCGTGACGGCGCCCAGCCGGACGGCGACCTCGCATCTCGTCAGGGCGCTGCGCTTCCTGGCGTGGTCGTCGGCGGTGGTCCTGCTCGTCGCGGTGGGCACGGTCTTCTGGGCCTGGACGGAGTGGGACCGCGCGGGCCCCGGCGGGGACGGGACGGTCGAGATCCGCGTGCCGCCCGGCTCCAGCCTCGCCACGGTCGCCGACACGCTGCAGGCGCGCGGACTGCTGGACCGCCGCCGCGCGTTCGTGCTGGGCGCGCGGCTGACCGGTTCGGACCGCTCGATCCGGGCCGGCCGCTACGCCGTGCCGCGGGGGCTGTCTCCGCGCGAACTGCTGATCCTGCTGGTCGACGGGCGGACGCTGCCGGTGGTGGTCATGGTGCCCGAGGGGCTGCCGACGCGCGAGGCGGTGGTCGGCGTCGCGGAGGCCTTCGGCTGGGCGCCCGCCACGTTCCGCGCCGCCTGCGACGCCGAGGTGCGCGCGCTGCTGCTCGAGACGGCGGGCGATCCCGCCGCCTACGCCGCGGCCCTGCTGCAGGAGAGCCTCGCCCGCGGGCGGGAGTTCCCGCTCTGCGAGGGGTACCTGTTCCCCGAGACCTACCACTTCGCCGAAGGCGCCTCGGTCCGCGACGTCGCCCGCGCGATCATGCGCGCGGGGTGGGACCGCTGGGTCCCCGACGCGCGGGCGCGTCTCGCGCTGGGGGACCTGCCCCTGCGCACGCCGCACGAGGTGCTGACCCTCGCCTCCATCGTCGAGGCGGAGACGCCGCGCGTCTCGGAGATGCCGCGGGTGGCCGCGGTCTACCTGAACCGCCTGCGCGCCGGCCGACCGCTGCAGGCCGACCCCACCGTCGCCTACGCCCTGGACAAGAAGGGGCGGCGGATCCTGTACTCCGACCTGCGCACGCCGTCGGTCTTCAACACCTACCTCAACGAGGGGCTGCCGCCGGGCCCCATCGGCAACCCGGGGCTCGCGGCGATCGCGGCGGTGCTGAAGCCCCAGCCCGGCTGCGAGGATTTCTTCTTCGTCGCCGACGGCTACGGCGGTCACGTCTTCTCGCGCACCCACGCCCAGCACGAAGCGGCGGTGAAAGTCTACCGCCAGCGCCGGGCCGCGGCGTCGGCCGCTCCGAAGACGGGAGCCGCGCTCGCCGACTCCGCGAGCGGACCGCCCCCCGCGACGGCGCCGGAGTCGCCCTGACCCACGCCGTCTTGACGCCGCCCTGCCGCGGGGCTACCCTGGCGCCACGCGGACGGAGGCACGCCGCGGGGCCGAGAGGGGAGAACGATGTTCCGCAAGTACCTGGGGCTGATTCTGGGGTTCGCGACGATCGCCGCCGGCTACGCGCTGCTGGCCGGGGGGGACATCACCGTCGCGCCCCTGCTGCTGGTCCTGGGGTATTGCGTCCTGGTGCCGCTGTTCCTGTTGCGGTCCTTCCTGCGGGGCAAGGGCGAATAGCTCAGCTGGTCAGAGCACCTGCTTTACACGCAGGGGGTCACAGGTTCGAACCCTGTTTCGCCCACCACCCTCCCCGATGGACCCCAATCCGGCATTTTCGGGAACCTGATACAAGACTATCATTGTCTCAACTTATGATCATCTGTGAATAAGGGGGCCGGTAACCCAAAAAATAGTGTTGCACGCCGTCCTCCCCGGTGGTACACTCATATCGTCAAGTTAAGGACTTATGAAGAGTGGAAGGGAGGGTCAACGTAATTGCACTCGTTCTCGCTTGGGTTTGCCACCCTCGCATGAAAATGCCTTTTAGGAGGTGTCCTAATGCTTCGTAGGAACATTGTGGGTCTTGTGATCTGCGTCGCTGCCCTGGGTGTCAGCACTCTGGGCGTGGCGGGAGTCCCTGACCTGGTCAACTCGAACGCCGATCTGCCCGCGGGACTGCCCCAGGTGAGCGTGTTCCTGACTCCCGACGGCACCGGCAACCTGATGACTGAGGCCCGAGCCATCACGACGCCGCCCCTGGACGTTGTGAACGCCACCATCACGGTGACGCTGTTCGACGCCGGCATGAACGCCGTCTTCGCCTATCCTTTCGAGGACATGTGGCTGGAGACGACGCTCGGCGGTCTGGCGGCTTGCACCAACGGCACCCTGGCCAACGCCAACACCGACATCAACGGCGTCACGACCTTCGTGGGCCCGTTCTATGCCGGCGGCTACTCGAACAAGGTGGCCGGTGAGTTGACCCAGGTCATCATCAACGGCTCTCCGCTGGTGGGCGAGGACCTGAACGTTCTGTTCAACAGCCCCGACCTCTTCGCGGATGGCGTGGTTGACTTGAGCGACGTTTCGTTGTTCTCGGCTTCCTATGGCACCACCGACTACAGAGCCAACTACTTTTACGACAGTTCGGTGAATCTGTCCGACTTGGTGCTCTTCTCGAGCTCGGTCAACGTGGTGTGCCCGTAAGGAATTCTCAGCCCCGCGGCCCCGGGCCGCGGGGCGACACTCCTCGGCAACCAGTTGACCGAGGCAGACAACACAAAGGAGACGCAACATGAAGAAGTTGTTAGCTCTGACCGCCATCGCGCTGTTGGCCTTCAGCGTCAGCGCCTCGGCTCAGGTCGATCCCGATCCGGACGGCTTCGGTGTCTACTTCGATACCGCTGCTACCTCGTTCAACATCACGTACGCCGGCGGCTTCGCTCCGGTGAACGTGTACCTGATGATCACCCGTCCGTCGGGCGCCTTCATCCGGGCTTGGGAGTGCACGATCGTGGAGACCAATAACTTCACGGTCGCCGGTACCTGGACCCTCAACGGTGGCCTGGACGTCGACGGCGACGCCCTGGACTTCGTTGTCGGCATGGGCACCACGCCGCACCCGCAGGCCAACGCGATCGTGCTCGCGAGCAAGACGATGTACGGCGCCGCCCCCGGTGCCGGCTCGGCTGCGACCTTCACGGTCAAGGGCGTCGCTGGCTCCGTCAGCTTCCCCGCCGGCCAGCCCGGCTACGTGCACACCCTGGGCATCAACACCCCGTGCCAGGTCCTGACGGGCATCATGACCGCGCCCCAGGCCTGCATCAACACCGCGTGCATGGTCGTCGCGAACGAGGACATGTCCTGGAGCAACGTCAAGGCTCTGTACTAGTCTTCGCCCAGCGATTCGAGTGACTGTCAGCTAGGGGCCGCCCTCCGGGGCGGCCCCGTTCCTTTACGGCGCGCCCTTCCCGTCGCGGTCCCCGGCCGTCTCCCGGCGCCACATGGGAGGCTGTTGCCGGGGAAAGACGCTTGACAGGTCCGGCGGTTGCCCGGATATTGATGCTCAACCGACGCAGGAATCCCGGCATCCTGTCCGATGGGAGCGGGGCCTGCCATCGCGGACCGAGAAGGTCATCGCGGGCGATAAGACGTGGGCGACATGGCGCGGGCGATCCGTCGCGGGTGCGACGTGCCGTCGACGCGTGCGGTTAGGCAGCCGATAACGTGCCTGCAAGCTCTGACTGGGAAACTCCGTGTGACTGTCGATTCTGGTGATTGGCAATTCCGAGCGAAAGGGGACAGACCGATGAAGAAGATGCTACTCGTCCTGAGCGTGATGGTGCTGACCGCGTCCATGGCCTGGGCCTACCCCGGTCCCGACAGCATGGGCATCTACGCCGATGCGACCAGCACCGGGCCGGCCGTGAACTGCATCAACGTGCCCGCCTTCGTGCCGACGAACATCTACATGTGCATCACCAACCCCAGCAACTCGCCGGTGCTGGCCTGGGAGGCGCGCATCACCAACACCAATGCGGCCAGCATGATCGGCACGTGGGTGATGTCCGGACTGGACGTCGACAACGATGCTGAGGACTTCGTGATCGGCAACGGCGCCGCGCCCCTGGATCCGAATGCGCAGAACGTCGTGGTGCTGGGCACGATGCAGGTCATCATCCTGAACGCCGCCGCGGTGATCGACTTCACGATCTCGAACATCCCCGGCTCGGTCAGTTTCCCCGGCGGCACCCCGGGCTTCGTCCACACGCTGGGCTTCAACACGCCCTGCTACCCCGCCACCGGCGGCACGCCGGGCACGCCCTACGTGTACAACCCGGTGTTCCGCATCAACGGCCCCGAGGCCGGCCAGTGCCTCGTCGCCGCCGACGAAGCTTCCTGGAGCGAGATCAAGACGCTGTACCGGTGACCTTGCCGTACATCGGCACGCGGAGGGGCGGGGAGACCCGCCCCTTCCGTTTGGCACGGCACGCGTCCGCGGGGCGATGCCCTCGCACCGCGCGTTGACCGCCGCGGCGGCCGCTCTTATACTGACCTGAAGTTCCACCCCCTGGAAGCCAAGCCCTCCCCCTGGGCAAGGAGATCGCGGCATGAGCCGGTTCCCCGTCGACGGTGAGCGTGCACAGCGCGTCCTGCTGCACCTCTCGCCACTGCAGATCCTCGCGCCACTGCTGACCCTCGCGCCCCTGTTGCTGGCCGGCGGCATCGCAAGCGCCGCCCCGCTGCTCGTCACCCAGATGGACCCGCTGACCGCGACGATCCGCCTGGAGACGGGCGAACCCGTCTGGCGGACGGCGTTCGAGCGGGACGGCCGGACGTACCACCGTCTCGAACTGCCCGGCTTCGTCGGCACGGGTGAGCCGCGCCGCCCCTCGGTGCCCGCCCTGGGGAACTGGCTCGTCCTGCCCCCGGGCACGCGGGCGGTCGTCCGCCTAGACGAGGCGGTCTGGGAACCCCTCGACGGCCGCCTGGTGGCGCCGGCGCCCACGCTGGTGCTGCGACCTCATCCCGGCGGCGGCGATCCCGTGATGGAAGAGCAGGATCTGCTGCCGGGCGAGCCGCCGCGCGGCGGCGTCGAGGCCGTGACGGCGCAAGCGCCGAACGGCGGCGGCGCTCCGGCGGGCCTGGAGGTGGGGGAGCCTCGCCTCTGGCGCGGGCACCGCATCGTCCCGCTGACGGTCCGGCCGCTGGACGTCGGCGACGACCTGCGTTCGCGACGCCTGCTGCGTCGCGCCGCCTGGACGATCGTCTTCGAGCCCGAGGCGGGGGCCGTCGCCAAGGCAGGCGGGCGCCTGGAAGCCGGCGACGCCCGCTTCGGCCATCTCTTCCTCAACGGCGCCGCGCTGTCCGCCCAGCCCCGCGAGGCCGTGGCGCCGATCGGCGGGGACAAGTCCGCCCTGCGCCGCAGCGCGGCCCTGCTGGGCCCCGAGATCCGCGTGCCGGTGACGCGCACCGGCCTGTTCCGCTTGCGCGCCGCCGACCTGGCCAACGCCGGGCTGCTGCCGGCCGGCGCGGCCGCGGACCAGCTGCGTCTCTACCAGCGCCGCTACGTGCCAGGCCAGACGCCGCCCTACGACGAGATCGAGGTGCCGGCGGACCTGATCGACGACGGCGGCGACTTCGCCGGCGAGGACGCGCTGGTGTTCTACGGCCTGCGTCCGCGCGACGACGGGCCGTTCGTCCACAACGAGTTCGGCTACGCCAGCTGCGGCGATTCGCTCGAGACCTGGAACCCCGGCGCGCTCGACCCGGTCAACGGCGGCAACATCTACTACCTGGCCGTCGCCGACCCGCCGGTGGGCGAGACCTGGGCCCGTATGTCGCAGATCGAGTTGCCGCCCGCCCAGGGCGCGCCCGCGGCGTCGTACCGCCGCGTCGACGTGCGCGAGGAGGACTCGCACTACATCGTGCGCCCGTACAACGCCTTCGTGGACCGCTACGCCTGGAACAGCAAGGAGGACCGCGAGGTCGTCCGCGATCTCGGCGCCGTCAACCCCGCGCCCGGCGGCGCGGCGTCGTTGCGGGCCGGCGTCTCCGGCTACGGCCTCACCCTGCGCACCTTCAACTTCGCGCTGGTGCGCGACGAGGTCCCGACCGCGCTCGGCACGCTCCAGGCGAACCACGCGGGCGCCGTCTTCACTGCGCCCGCCGGCCTGACCGGTGCCGACCTCGAGGGATCGGCGCTGCGGATCAGCGGACCGACGAACTACCTCATCGGCTACCTCGACTGGTTCGAGGTCGCCTACGACGCCCTCTACCGCGCCCGGGACGACATCCTCGACTTCCACGCCGGCGACGCCGCCGGGCAGCGCTCGCTGGCGGTGACCGGGTTCACCGATCCGCAGCTGTGGGTCTACGACATCTCCGACCCGCGCGCCCCGCAGCGGGTGGCGCTGGCGGGGGACAACCTCGTCGACGCCGGGGACGGCACCTGGACCCTCTCGCTCGACGCCGCCCAGGACGCGCCCGGCGCCCGCCGCTTCGCGGCCCGCGCCGGCGTGCTCACCGCGGCGCTGCCCGCGGTGCCGACCTTCCGGCTCAGCCGCGTGACCGCGGCCGACGATCCCCTGGCGGCGGCGGCCGGGGCCGACGTGCTCGTGGTCGCGCACCCCGACTTCCGCGCCGAGGCCGAGCGCTGGGCCGCCCACCGCGTCGCCCGCTCGCCCGAGCCCCTGACGGTCGCCGTGCTCGACGTCCACGCGATCTACGACTGGTACGGCGGCGGCCTGAAGAACCCGCGCGCGATCAGGCGCCTGGTCTCGCGCGCCCTCGAGGCGGGAGGCCCGTGGGCCCTGCAGATCTTCGGCGACGGCAACGAGAACGCGCGCGCGCTCAGCGCGGACGACGCGGCCCGCGACTTCGTGCCGGCGCCGATGTTCCGCTGGACCGCGACCAACTACGAGAACGAGATGCTGCCGTCCGACGAGTGGTACGCCACGCCAGGGGCCGGCCTCGACTATCCCGGGGACAACCTCTCCCTGCCGTTCGCCCTGCCGGAACTGCTCGTGGGCAGGTTCCCGTGCAACTCGGCGGCCGAGGCCGCGACCCTGGTCGACAAGGTGATCGGCTTCGAAGCCGCCGTCGGGACCTGGAAGAAGCGCGCGATCGTCGTGGCGGACGACGCCTGGTCGGACGGCTACGACGTCGGGCTCGACGAACTCATCTACCAGAGCGGCGAGCAGGTCTTCGAGACCAGCCTGGAAGAGGGCGCCGTGCTCTGGGATTCCTTCGCCGACGCCCGCGACGGCTACCCCGGCGATCCCGCCTTCGAGGCGTCGCGGGTCTACGCCGGCGACTGGCTCGACCTGCACGAACCCTTCCCCGGCGGCACGCGCTCGCGCCTCGCCTTCCGCGGCATCGCCGAGACCGAGATCGTGCCCGTCCTGCTGGCGCGGTTCGGCGCCGGCGCCATGCTGGCCACCTACCAGGGGCACGCCAACGACCACGTGCTGGCCCACGAGCAGGTCATCGAGGACGTGCCCGTGATCCAGTACCGCCAGGACGTGGCGAGCCTGGCGAACGCCGGCAAGCCCTTCGTCTTCGTCGGGCTGGGCTGCCACGTCTCGCGCTGGACCCGCGACATCTCGCCGGAGTCGAACCCGACGACGCGGCCCTCGCTGGGCGAGAAGTTCCTGCTGCGACCCGGCGCCGGCGCCGTGGGCGTCTACGCCAGCCCCGGCTACGAGTACCGCGACCCCAACGCGGCGCTGGCGCGCCTGCAGGCCATCGCGATGCTGCGGACGCCGCCGGCGGGACCGTCCGGCCGCACGCGCTGGGTCCTGGGCGAATTGCTGGCGTCCGCCGAGGCCTCGTTCCTGGCCGCGTCGCCCAACAACTGGCAGTACCGGCACGCGGTCGCGCAGTTCTGCCTGCTGGGCGACGCCCTGATGGTGCTGGACGCGGGCCCGCCGCGTCTCGACGTGCGCCTGGACTGGGATCTGCTGGAGGACGGCGCGGCGGTCAAGGCCCAGGACGCGGCCAACACCGTCGTGCTCACCGTCAGGGCCTTCGACGAGGCGGGGATCGACCGCCTCGAGGTGACCGGCGTCGAGGGCGCGACGGTGACCGCGACGCGACCCGCCGGTGCGACCAGCGACCAGCGCACGGCCTTCGAGGTGCGCCTGCCGGTGCTCGCCCAGGACGCGACGGCGGTCCTGCACGTCTACGACACCGCCGCCGCGCGCGACGACGACCCCCACGCCGCGTTCACCGTGCGGATGCCGGTGTCGGTCGTGCTGTACCTCGAGGGCGAACTGTACGTGGCCGGAGAGACGCCCTTCCCCTCGCCGGGGCCGGGCGCGTTCACGGGCCGCGCCGTCACCGCCGCGTTCCTGCCCGAGGACGCCGTGCTCGAGCTGCTGGGCCGCCACGTCGCGCTCTCGGGCGTCACGCTCACCCGAGTCGATGAGGACACCGTCGTCCTGGCCTTCACCGCGGCCAAGAACGGCGCCGGGCCGGCCGCGGTCGTGCTGCTGATCGACGGCCGCGGCACCGAGATCCCCCTGGAAGAGATCGAGACGGGGGATACCGCCGGCATCGCCGACCTCATGGCGTTCCCGAACCCGGCGGGAGAGCGGACCCGCTTCGTGTTCGCCACCGACGCCGCCCCCGGTCCGGGCAGCATCCTGGTCTACACCGTCGCCGGCCGGCTCGCGGCGCGCCTGCCGGTGGCCGCGGACGACTTCGTCGGCGGCGGGCGGGTGATCGTGCCCTGGGACGCGCGCGACGGGCGGGGCGACAGGCTCGCCAACGGCGTCTACCTCTACCGGGTCGAGCTGTCCACGGGCGCGGGCGTCGTGGCCAGCGACATGCAACGACTGGTCCTGATGCGGTGAGCGCGGGCCTGGGCAGGCGCACGCCCGGACGGGTGCGGATCATCCCGCTGCTGGGCGTCCTGCTCGTCGTCGCCGTCCTGGGCGGCGGCTGCGCCGGCCGCCGGCGTGGGCCCGTCGTGACGCCGCCCGCCTCGTCTGCGCCCGTGTCGGCGCCGCACGCCGGCGACGTCACGCCGGAGGACGGACCGCGCCTGCCGTCGCCGACGCCGGCGGACACGCTCACGCCCGCGGACGAACCCGGCCTGCGGTCCGACGAACCCGTGTTCCTCGCCATCGGCCTCGCGACCGGCAAACCCCGCTTCGAACTGACGGTCGAGGGCGCGACCGAACTGATCGGCGGCGGGGACGCCCGCGTCCTGGCCCGCCTGCCCGCCGGCGCCGCCTGCGTGCTCGAGGCCGGGCGCGGCGGCGTCTCCTGGCGGGGCGGGGGCCGCGACGGCGTCGCCGCGGCGCCGCTGCTGCTGCGTCCCGTCGATCCCCGCCACGGCCTGGTCTGGGGCGACACGCCCTACGGCGGCGAGATGCGGATCCTGCGCCCCCAGTCCGGACTCACCCTGATCAACGTGGTCGCGCTGGAGGAGTACCTGCGCGGGGTCGTGCCGTGGGAGATCGGCCGCCCCGGTGCGCCGGGGCTCGCCGCGCTCGAGGCGCAGGCCGTCGCCGCCCGCACCTACAGCCTGGCGCACCGCGGCGACCGCAGCGGCCTGGGCTTCGACCTGTGGGCCGACGTGCAGGACCAGGTCTACCACGGGCGCCGCGGCAACGACCCCTGGTGCGATCGGGCCGTCGACAACACGCGCGGCCTGGTGCTCCGCCACGGAGGCCGCGAGATCGAGGCCTACTACTGCTCGACCTGCGGCGGACGCACCAGCGACGTGCACGAGGTCTGGCCGCGCGAGCCGCGCCCCTACCTCACGAGCGTCGCGGACGGCCCGTCGGAAGAGGCCTGGTGCCGGGGCTCGCCCCTGTTCCGCTGGGAGAAGTCGTGGTCCGCCGCCGATCTCGAGCGCGTGCTGCAGCGCACCCTGCCCGAGTACCTGCAGTGGCTGTCGGCCTCGTCGGCGAGACGGGACTGGGCGGGCGAGGGCTTCGCGCCGGCGCGGGCCGGCGTCGACGCGCGTCGGCCTGGTCGGTTGCGCGGCCTGGAGATCGCCGGCCGGACGAGCTGCGGGCGCGTCGCGCGGCTGGACGTCCGCACCGACGCGGGCGTCTACCGCATCCGCGGCGATCGCGTCCGCTGGGTCCTGGTTCCGGTCGACGGCCGTTTCTCCATCCTCGAGAGCGCGAACTTCGACCTGTCCGTCGAGTCCGGACGCGACGGCGGCCTGCGCCGCGTCACGGTCGCCGGCCGCGGTTTCGGGCACGGGGTCGGGCTGTGCCAGCACGGCGCGCTGGCCATGGCGCGCGCCGGGCACGACGTGCGCGAGATCCTCGCCCACTACTATCCCGGCGCGCGTCTCGAAGCGATCGGCGCGCCGTGAGCGGGGCCGGGGCCAACGGCGGCGCGGGGGTGGCCGGACGTCTGGTCGTCGGCCTGCTCGGCCCCGCGCTGCTGCCGGCGGAGGCGGCCTGGCTGCGACGGCACCGGCCGGCGGGGGTCATCCTCTTCGGCCGCAACGTGCGCGACGCCGGGCAGCTGCGCGGCCTCTGCGACGACCTGCGCCGCGCGTTGCCCGCCGGCGCCGAGATCATGGCCGACCAGGAGGGCGGCGCGGTGTCGGTCCTCGCCGCGGCGGCGGGGCGCCCCCCGTCCGCCTGGACGCTCGGCGCGATCGACGACCCGGAACTGACCCGCCGCGTCCACCGCGCGACGGCGCAACGCGCCCGCGATTGCGGGATCGACCGCCTGCTCGCCCCCTGCGCCGACGTCCTGCTCGCGCCCGGCAACACCGTGATCGGCAGCCGCGCCTTCGGCTCCTCGTCGGACCTGGTCGCCCGCCACGTGGCCGCCGCGGTGCGCGGACTGCGCGAAGGCGGCGTGCGCTGCTGCCTGAAGCATTGGCCGGGGCACGGCGCCGTCGCGCGCGACACCCACCTCGGCGCGGCGTCGCCCGTGCCCTTCCGCGACGAGCGGCCCTACGCCGCCGGCTTGGCGGCTGGCGCCGAGGCGATCATGCTGGGGCATCTCGTCGCTCCGAGTGAGGCGAGTCCCGCTTCGCTGAGCCCGCCGGCCGCCGCGCGCGCGCGCCGGCTCGGCGCCGGCCTGCTGCTGAGCGACGACATCACGATGGGCGCACTACGCTTGCCCCTGGCCGCGCTCGGCGTCACCGCGCTCGGCGACGGTCTGGCCGAACCGGGCGACCTGCTGCCGGCGTGGCTCGCCGCCGTCGACGCCGGCGCCTGCGACCGGCTGTTGTGCCGGGGGATCCCCTGGCGGGCCTTGCCGGTCGACGGCACGGAACCGCCCGCCGGCGTCGCGGCGCCGCCGCTCCCTAGACGCGACGCCCAGGCGGAATCCGCCTGGCGCGAAGCGCGACGCCGCGCCGTCGCGCCCTGCCTGGACCCGCGGGCGGGTCCGCTGGCGCTGTGGTTCTCCGCGCCCGACCACCGCTGGGGCTCGCCGGACCGGCAGACCCTGCGCGCGGCCGGCTGGCGCGGGCGGTGCCTGACGGTGCCGTTCGACTCGTCCGGTGAGCCGCCGGCGGCGCAGCTCCTGGTCTCCGGGCACGCTCCGGCCGCCCCCGAGCGGCTGGCTGCGGCTAGCCGCTGGTTCGGGCGCGCGCTGGCGGAACGCGGCCGCTGCGTCGTGCTGGGTCACCCGGGCCTGGCGTTCCAGGTCAAGGCCCTGTTGCCGGGGGGCTGGTCCGTGGTCGCCGGCGCCGGCGTGACGCCCGCCGACATCGCCCCGCTGATCGTGCCTTCGTCGTCGAACATTCAGGACCGCGCAGGTTGACAGCCCCGGGGGGTCGGCTTATATTCGGCGACCGTGAGTGGGGGCGTAGTTCAGCTGGTTAGAACGCCGGCCTGTCAAGCCGGAGGTCGCGAGTTCGAATCTCGTCGCTCCCGCCACCGCCTTTCCGACCCGCGCCGAGCGCGGGTCTTTTCTTTCTCCCCGCGCACTTGTCGGCTCCGGATTCGAATCAGATCATGCGAAAATCATAAGATATCAAAACCCATGACAAACCAGCAACAAGCTCCCGGCACAAGTGAAGAACTTGTCAAATCTATCTTGTAGTTCTGCGGATATTTGCGTTAAGATTCACCCGCATCATGGTCTTTGCCAGGAGCCGTTCCCATGACTCCTGCCACTTCGTGAGGACCGGCCGCCTCAGCGATGAGGCCAACGAAAGGGACCCGGAATGAAGCGTCGCCACATGTTACTGATCGCCTTGGCCATGCTGAGCGCGGCCTCCGTCGTGAACGCGGAACCGACCATCGGCGTGTTCTTCGACACCGAAGGGCTGCAGGCCCAGCTGGTCGCCGAACCTGGCACCGTGCAGACCGGCTACGTCCTGATCAACAACTCCGACATGATGATCGGCGGCGCGGCCTTCAAGATGGAGACCGAGGGCGGCTTCATGATCGTCGGCGAGACCTGGGCCAACGGCATCCTCTTCGGCTCGCTGCTGACCGGCGCCGAGATCGGCCTCTACACCGCCCTGCCGCAGTTCGGCACCGACCCCGCGGTGATTTGCACCATCCAGATCTTCGGGACGGAGATGGTGATCAACTCCCACCTGACGATCGTCAACGATCCCGACTACGCGACGCCGGTGGTCGCCAACAACAACGCCATCATGTTCCCGGCTACGGGCCTTGTCTCCAGCGTGACGCTGCGCAGCACGCCGGAGATCGGCGTCTTCTTCGACACGGCCGCCACGCAGCTGTCCGCGGTCTACAACGGCGGCTTCGACGAATTCCACCAGGCCTGGATCTGCGTGCGCAACGCCGAGATGATGGTCGGCGGCGCCGCGTTCAAGCTGAACCTCGATCCGCGCATCCTGCTGATCAGCGCCACGCCCGCCAGCGGCCTGATCATGGGCAACCCGCTCAGCGGCGTGGAAATGGGCCTGTACACGAACCTGCCGGTCTTCGGCTCGACCCCCGGCATCCTGTACTCGCTGCTCTTCTCGACCCTCAACAACCAGATGATCGACGCGACGCTGTCGATCACCAACCACCCCAGCTACGACACCCCCAAGGTCGCGGACAACAACGCCGTGATGTGGAACGCCGACGGCCTGACCTCCTTCCTGACCATCCCGGTGGCCACCGAGGAGATGAGCTGGGGACAGGTCAAGAGCCTGTACTAGCCGCGACGTGACAAGGCGGCGCAAGGGCGCCGCGGCGGGAGGCCGGTCGGCGACGACCGGCCTCCGCGTTTCCGTCCGGACGCTTTCGCCGCGGACTTGAGCGCGGCCACGGTCGGTGCTACGTTGACGGCGCCGGTGCGACGGGCCTCCCGCCGGCCGCGCTCCGGACCGCATCCCGAACGACGAGGAGAAGCCGATGCGAGGTGTCTTGCGAATCGCCGCCGCCGCCCTGGCGGTCCAGGCCCTGACCGGGCCGGCCGTCGGCGCACGCGCACAGGATCGAGCCGCGGACCGCGGCAGGTTGGAGGTCGCCAGGATGGACACGCCGATCGTCGCCGACATCTCGCAACGCCTGGCCGCCTTCGCGCCGACCAGGATCGGTACGGACCTCTCGCGCCTGACGGCCTCCGAGCTGGCCGTGCTGGACCGGCTGGTCGCCGCGTCGGCGATCATGCACGAGCTGTTCGTGGACCAGGCCCTGCCCGACCGCGCCGGCTTCGAGGCGGCGCTGCGGGCCGCGGCCGGTCCCGGCGCCGACGCTGCGCGCGCCTACTTCGGGATCAACGCCGGGCCCTGGGACCGCCGTTTCCACTTCGAGCCGTTCATCGGCGGCCTGCCGCATCCCGAGGGTGCGAACTTCTACCCGGCGGACCTCACCGAGGCGGAGCGGGCGGCGATCGGCGCCGACCCCGCGCTCTCCGGCCTGACCACGATGGTGCGCCGCGACGCGGCGGGCGGGCTGGCCGCCGTGCCCTACTCCGAGTTCTTCCGCGCGGAGCTGACCCGCGCCGCCGGCCTGCTGCGCGAGGCGGCCGGGCTGACCGACAACGCGTCGCTGGCCGCGTTCCTGGTCGCCCGCGCCGACGCCTTCCTGTCCGACGACTACTACGCCTCGGACATGCTGTGGATGGACGTCGACAGCCGCGTCGAGATCACCATCGGCCCGTACGAGACCTACGAGGACGGCCTGTTCGGCTACAAGGCGGCGTTCGAGGCCTTCGTGACGGTCACCGATCCCGCCGAGTCGCAGCGCCTCGCCCGTTTCAAGGACGTGCTGCCCTGGCTCGAGTCGAGCCTGCCCCTGCCCGAGGCCGACAAGAACCCCAACCGCGGCAGCGACTCGCCCATCCGCGTCGTGGACGAGGTCTACACCGCCGGCGACACGCGCACGGGGGTGCAGACCATCGCCTTCAACCTGCCGAACGACGAGCGCGTGCGCGAGGCCAAGGGCAGCAAGAAGGTCCTGCTGCGCAACATCATGGACGCCAAGTTCACGACCATCCTGACGCCGATCGCCGAGCGCCTGGTCGTCGCCGACCAGCTGGGCGACCTCGCGGCCGAGTCCTTCTTCCTGCACACGCTCTGGCACGAGATGAGCCACGGCCTCGGGCCGGGCCGCATCGTCGTGGACGGGCGATCGACCGAGGTGCGGCTCGAGCTGAAGGACCTCTACTCGGCCATCGAGGAGGCCAAGGCCGACGCGATGGGCCCGTGGTGCATCTTCCGCCTGCAGGAGCGCGGCGAGTTCCCCGCCTCCATCTACCGCGAGCAGGCCGCGACCTACCTGGCCGGGCTGTTCCGTTCGGTCCGCTTCGGGATCGGGGAGGCCCACGGCGTGGCCAACGCCTTGCAGTTCAATTACCTGCTGGAACAGGGCGTGATCACGCCCGAAGACGGCAAGTTCCGGATCTCCTACGAGGCCTTCCCCGGCGCGATCGCGCAGCTGGTCCAGGAACTGCTGTCCGTCCAGGCGGCCGGCGACTACGCCGGCGCGAAGGCCCTGCTGGACCGTTACGGCGTCATGCCGCCCGTGCTGGCCGCGGCTCTGGACCGGCTCGACGACGTGCCGGTCGACATCTTGCCCCTGTACGACGTCGGATCCCGCTGACCTCCCGCTCGGCGAGCGCCCCCGTCCGCCACGAGCGGACGGGGGCATCTGTTTATATGACAATGAGATCCATAGTCCATGATAATTCTATGACATTTATCCTTGCATCGATAACAAACACTCGCTATGGTCCCCCATAGCACTAGGATATCGGGGGGGGACCCACCCAACAGGAGGTTGAACATGTCCAGGATCGTGAAGCAAGGGCTGCTGCCGGCCCTGATGCTGTGCGGCTTGCTGGCCCTCGTCGGCTGCGAAGGCGACCAGGGGCCCGTCGGCGCCCAGGGCCCCGAAGGCCCCGCCGGCCCTCCCGGGCCTCCCGGCGGCACCAGCGAGTTCACCTACGCGGGCTACCAGGGCGAGGCCTGCCTGCACTGCCACGGCCGCACCGTTGCCGACGTGCGCACGACCGGGCACAACGTCGCCTACGCGGGCCTGGACGCCGAGTCCCAGGACCTGCCCTACTGCCTGCAGTGCCACACCACCGGCTGGGACACGCCGATCGCCTACGGCGTCACCGAGTTCGAACCCAGCGGCGACGACGTCCACGGCTACGACGACTACTTCGGCGTCGACACGGTCGAGGCCGCCTCGCGCCGCGACGCGCTCGAGAACGTCCAGTGCGAGTCCTGCCACGGCCCCATGGGCCCGGACTTCAACGCCCACACCCCGAGCGTGGTCTTCTCGACCATCGTCGACGGCGAGGTCACGGCCTCCTGCGTGCCCTGCCACGAGGGCCAGCTCGACGAGTGGCAGACCTCCGGCCACGGCACGGCGAGCGGCCTGACGCACGAGGAGTTCGTCGACGAGTTCGGCGGCAGCGCGAGCTGCAAGCCCTGCCACACGAGCGAGGGCTTCATCGCCGCGCACGACCCCGTCTACGCCTCGTACGACTTCGGCGGCGACGTCAACTTCATCGGCTGCGTCACCTGCCACGACCCGCACGTGGGCGAGGCCGGCGGCGGCAACATGGCCCAGCTGCGGGCCCTCGGCGCCGTCGAGATCGTGTACACGCCGGGCCTGACCCCGGGCGACCCGAGCATCCCCAGGATGGAGGACAAGGGGGCGGCCCAGACCTGCGCCCAGTGCCACCACGCCCGCCGCAACGCGACGAACGTGTCCGGCCAGATCGCCAACGGCAACGCCCACTTCGGGCCGCACGGCAGCCCGCAGATGGACATGTACATCGGCGCCGGTTGCTACGAGATCCCCGGCTACACCTACGAGCGCGAGCACTCGCACAAGAACATCGACGACGCCTGCGTGAAGTGCCACATGGTGCGCGAGGTGCTCCTGCACGGCGAGCTGCAGGACCACTCGTTCCACACCTTCACGCCCGACGTGGGCAACTGCGCGCCCTGCCACA
>JAURXS010000083.1 GCA_030654305.1 bacterium
CCTCATCGAGGTGATGGTGGCCGCCGTGGTCCTGCTGCTCGTCTACTTCGGCGCGGCGCAGTACGCCGCGCGGAGCCGGACCCAGATGGACCTGGACGAGAGCCGGCGCGTCGCGAGTTCGATCGCGCGGGCCCGGCTGGAGAGCCTGCGCCGCGAGGAGTCCTTCGACACCTTGGCCACCCTGGTCGGGCGGGACACGACCTACGTCGTCGGCACCCGCAGCTACACCGTGACGCACGCGGTGCAGGCGGGCGTGCCGGAGACCTTCGCCTCCACGGTCACCGTCACCGTCGGCTGGAACAAGCTGATCGGCGGCAACACGGTCCCGCGCACCCTGACCCTGACCTCGATCCTGGGCCGCTGCATCCCCTGGGACGACACCGGGGCCGGCGGCGGCAGCAGTGCCACCGGCGGCGGCGGCGGCGGCTGGGGCGGCGGCTGGGGAGACGACGACGGCGGCCTCGACGAGGACGACGACGAACACGGGAACGGCGGAGGTCACCATTGAAAGCGCGAACGGACGGACGGCGGGGAGCGGCCGAGACGGGCCTGACCCTGCTCGAGATGATGATCGCCATCATGGCCTCGGTCATCGTCGCGCTGGCCATCAGCCGGCTGGCCGTGAGCAACCAGCGGCTGATCGTGGGCGGCCACGACCAGGCCTACCTCCAGCAGGAGGTGACGAGGATGATCGAGACCGTCAGCCGCGACGTCCGCGTCGCGCACGCGGTGGCGTCGAGCGGCGACGCCGAGTTCCGCACCTTCGACGCGAGCGGGGCCGTCCTGCACGTGTTCCGGCGGGTCACCGAGAGCGGCGGGGCCAGGTTCCAGCGCGACGGCGTCGCCCTGACGGACCGGGCCTGCGCCTCCCTCAGCGTGTCCACCACCGTCGATTCGACGGCCCTGGACCTCAACCTGTCGCTGTCCGACGACATCGGCAACCAGTCGGGCGGGTTCACCCAGGTCTGCGTCCGCAACCGGGCGCTGGAGTTCTGATGCACCGGTATTCCGGCAGGTCCGAGACGGGGCCGCGGCGGCCTCTGGGAGACCAGGGCGGCTACGTGCTGCTGGCCGTGACCGTCTTCGTCTTCGTGCTGATCATCGCTGGCCTGGCCATGTTCTCCACCGCCTCCTACGAGACCCGGCTGGCGATCCACGACCAGGAGACGACGCAGGCCTTCTACCTGGCCGACGCCGCGCTCGAGCGCGCCCGGGCCAAACTCCTCGAGGACCGCACCTGGCGCGACGGCTGGACCGGGGTCGCCCTGGCCGGCGGGACCTACGACCTCGCCATCGCGGACACCACCATCGGGGCCTCGTCCGACCCGTACGTGAGGCTGACGGCGACCGGGACCTTCAAGAACGCCCGCCGCCGCATCATGGCCGTGGGCGAGCTGCCGCCGGCCGCGCTCGAGGTCGCCCTGCTGAGCGCCGGGGACCTGATCGCCAACGCGAACGTGTGCATCGACGGCCGCGTCCACGTCGGCGGCGACGCCGATTTCGGCAGCCACGACCAGCACCTCAACTGCGGCACCCTCACCGAGGGCTTCGAGGTGCGGCCGCCCCACATGTACACCGACCCGGAGTACCTGACCGGCTCGACCTACTACGAGGTGCGCGGCACGCGCGTCGGCGGCCACTACCAGGCCCAGATCCTGGACCGCAACGGCGCCGACATCACGGCGACCGTCGGCGACAACCTGCGGGACGTGACGACCTACAACGCCGCGACGGGCCGCTACTTCTTCGATTTCGGCAGCGCCACGACGATGGAGGAGTACTTCGACCAGGCGGACGGCGTCTTCAGCCGGGCGGCGGGCGACGCCTCGGTCATCGTGAACTTCGGCGAGGGGCCGGTCTCCACGCCGCCGGGACCGAACGGGATCGTCGACGTGCGCCTGCGCGGGAACGGCAGCACCGACCTCAACACGAC
>JAURXS010000084.1 GCA_030654305.1 bacterium
CTGCGGCGGCGCGGGGTGACCGCGCCCATCCCCTGCGTGTGGTCGGAGGAGGAACCCGCGGAGGCGCTGGCGCCCGACACGGCGGACCCGCGGTTCGACCGCGGCCGGATCCGCAACCGGCTGCCGAGCGGGATCGCGCTGCCGGGGATCTTCGGGTACGCGGTGGCGTCGCTGGCGCTGGACCTCGTGACGGGACGGACGTCGGGCGGCTGAACGGTCAGTCGTCCCGATCATTCGTCCCGATCAATCGTCTCCCGCCCGCATCCGCCGCATGGCCTCCTCGGCGGCGCGCTCGAGCTGCTGCGGCGTCATCTCGTCGACGCAGGCGGCCACGGCCCAGCGGTGTCCGAACGGGTCGAGCAGCTCGCCGTGGCGGTCCCCCCAGAACGTGTCCTGCACCGGCATCGTCACCTTCGCGCCGGCGGCGACCGCCCGCGCGAACGTCTCGTCGGCGTCCTCCACGTACAGGTGCAGGGTGCAGGGCGAGAGGTTCTCGTAGGGCGCGTGCGAGCCCCACTCCGGGAACGCGTCGTTGACCATCAGCACCGAATCGCCGATGCGCAGCAGGGCGTGGGCCACCTTGCCGCCCGGTCCCTCGTGACGGCGCAACAGTTCCGCCCCGAACGCCAGCTTGTAGTACTCGATGGCGCGGTCGGCGCCGTCGACGGCGAGCTGCGGGGTCAGGCTGTGGAAACCGGCGGGCAGACGGGTCGCGGACATGGGTGCCTCCTGGTCCCGGACGGGCGTCGCGCGGGCCGGGGCATCATACCCGATGGGCGCCCGGCGCGCTCCAGGAATCATCGACCTCCGGGCGCTTCCCGCCGCAGGATCGGGGCCGCCCGCGCGTACGGCCGTCCACACCCCCACTTCCCGGAAGGACCCGTTCATGAAACAAACCAAGATCGTGCTGCTCGGCATCCTCGCCGCGGCGTTCCTGCCGTCGGCGCTGATCGCCGACGACAAGCCGGCGGCGGCCCCCTCCGGCTTCAACGGCGCCTGGACCCTGGACGTCGCCCGCTCCGACGATCCCGCCAAGCTCATGCCGAAGACGGAGGCCCAGGCGGGCCGCATGGGAGGCCGGCCCGGCGGCGGCATGGGCGGTGGACCGGGCATGGGAGGCGGCGGCGGCGGCATGGGTGGTGGGCCGGGCATGGGTGGCGGCGGCGGCATGGGCGGCGGCGGCCAAGGCAACACCCGCAGCGGCAAGTTCGGCGGCGAACAGACGGACCAGCAGCGCCCGGGCGGCGGCGGGCCGCCCGAGATGGCCGGCGGCCGCAAGCGCCTGGTCATCTTCCACGAAGGGCCGGAGTTCGACGTGACCGACGCCATGGAGATCACGCAGTCGCTCACCACCGACGGCCGCAAGGCCGAGCGCTGGACGCACCGCGGCCAGGTCTTCGAGTCGGCCGGGGTCGAGGGCGGCAAGGTCGTCGTGCGCAGCGAAGACCAGTCCGGCGGCGCCCGCACGACGGTCTACGAGCTGAGCGCCGACGGGAGCGAACTGACGGTCGTCACGACCTTCAAGCCGCCGCAGGCGGACAAGGAGGTCACCCTGCGCTCGGTCTACAAGCGGGAAGCGGGAAGGAAGTAGCGCTACTCGTACAGGTCGTGCGCCCCGTCCCGCGTCGCCTGCAGGCGGCGCCGCAGCGACTCCTTGGCCGCCCCCTCGGGGAAGGCCGCCAGCTCCCGCTCCACCAGCCGGCGGCCGGCCTCGCGCGTGGGCGGGGACGCGTAGTCCTGCAGG
>JAURXS010000085.1 GCA_030654305.1 bacterium
C
The DNA here is from genome assembly GCA_030654305.1 of bacterium. Classification (NCBI taxonomy): domain Bacteria; species bacterium. The sequence goes on from JAURXS010000085.1 coordinate 2, forward strand.
GCAGCTGCGCGCCGCCGGCGGGCGCTGGCAGGACCTGGCCGGCGTCCACGTCTTCCTCGGCGGCGCCGGCGCCGGCAAGACCGACCTGGTGCTGGGCAGCGCCGCGGCGCTGAAGGCGGCGGGCCGCAAGGTGCTCGTGCTGGCCCTGACCCCGCGCCACAAGGGCGACGTCCGCCGCCTGCAGGAAGAGGCCGCCGGGCGCGGCTACGACGCCGCCGTGTTGCGCGAGGCGGCCCAGTTCGAGCGCAGCCTCCCGCTGCTGCCGCGTTACGACGCCGTGCTGGTCGACACGCCGTGCTGGCAAGGCCCGGCGCTCCGCGACGAGGCCCTGCGGCGTTCCGTGGCCGACAACGAGGACCTGCACCGGCACCTGGTGCTGCCCCTGGACCTGGACCTCGGCGATCGCGAGCGCCTGTGGGAGACCGGCCGCGCCTGGAACTGCGACTGGCTGGCGCTGACGCGCGGCGACCTGAGCGCGCGCCCCGGGCGCCTGCTGGACGTGCTGCTGACCTCGCCGTTCCCGGTGTCCCTGCGCGCCACCGGCGCCTGGCCCGAAGAGCTGCCGCGGATCGCGGACGCGGGCAGCCTGGTCGAGCTCTGCGCGGCGGGGGGCGCCGCTGCGCCGGAAGCCGCGGCCGCGGCCGGAGGCGCGTCGTGAACAAGTTCGTCAACGTGCTGGCCCTGGGCGCGGCCCTCACTTCGCTGATCTGCGACATCTGGCGCGACTACGGGGCGCTGGCCGCCGGCAAGCGCGCGGCGCTGGCCTACTTCGCCTTCTTCGCCGTCGGTTCGCTGCTGTCGCTGATGTTCAAGACCGGCATCCAGGACGAGTGGGTCCGCGAGGACTGGCAGCGCCGGCGGGCCGAGAAGGCGCGGCAGGAGCAGGCGCGCGTCGCCGAGGAGATCCGGCGACTGGAGGAGAAGAAGCGCCGCGAAGCGGAGAAGGCGGCGAAGAAGGGGAAACCGGCGGCCGCCGCCTAGGCGGCGGTCCGGCCCGCAGCCGAGGCACGGTTCCTGCAACCGCCTCATCGCAACCACCCAGATAGCGACCATACCCGGGAACGAGGGCTTCCATGCAGCAGACCGACACCATCGAGCGGATCGAGCACCTGGACCTCTGGGAGCGCATGGCCGACAAGACCGACCAGCAGGCGCGTCACGCGCTGGTGGAGTTCTATGCGCGGGTGGTCAAATACGTGGCGGGGCGCATGGCCATCGGCCTGCCCCACTACGTGGACCAGAAGGACCTGGTGTCGGCCGGGCTGCTCGGCCTGATCCAGGCCGTCGACAATTACGACTTCCGCCGGGGCAACAAGTTCGAGACCTACGCGATCCCGCGCATCCGCGGTGCGATCCTCGACGAACTGCGTAGCCAGGACTGGTTCCCCCGCTCCCTGCGGCGCAAGGCGCGCCAGCTGGAGACGGCGCTGCACGGCCTGGAGTCCCGCCTCAACCGCACGCCGACCGACGAGGAGCTGGCCAAGGAACTCGGCGTCAGCCGCGACGAACTGCAGCAGATGATGGACGAGGTGGCGGTCGCGACGATCGTGTCCCTCGACGCGGACAGCTCCGAGGACGACGACCAGTCCAACTGCCTCGGCGACTACATCGCCGACACGCGCTCGCCCGACATCGAGACGGTGGTCTCGGAGGAGGAGATGCGCGGCCTCATCGCCGGCAGCCTCGAGGAGCTGACCGAGAAGGAGCAGCTGGTCCTGGTCCTCTACTACTACGAGGAGCTCACGCTCAAGGAGATCGGCGAGATCCTCGACGTGACGGAGTCGCGGGTCTGCCAGATCCACACCAAGGCGATCCTGCGCCTGCGCGGCAAGATCCAGCGCGGCGAGGGGCGCAAATCGATCGACCGCCTGGGCAGCGAACGGCGGGCCCAGCGCCGTAAGGAAGCGTCGCGTGAGGAATCCCCCCGCGACGCCCTGCTCGAGCGCGTCAACATCATGGCCGGTCTGGCCCTGCCGCCGATGCTCAAGCTGGCGGCCGTGCTGCTGGACCTGCAGGTGCCGCTGCGCACCTGAGGCCGGAGGGAGGTCGGACCCATGGCTGGCGACGGATTCTCGGTCAAGAGCACGATCTCCCAGATGACGAACGTGGCCCGCGCGCTGCAGAAGAGCCAGCAGATCGCCCAGACCGAGAGCGCCGCCGCCGGCCACCTGCTCAAGGGCGAGAAGCGGGTCGACCGCCTCCAGCCGACGGACGAGGCCCAGAAATCGAACGTGGATCCCGACCGTCGCCACCGCGGGGGCGACCGGGATCACCGGGACCGGGACGAGGCCGAAGCGGCGCCGGACGCCGCGCCGGCGGAAGGGACGCCGCAAGAGGCTCCCGTCTCCCGGATCGACACCACCGCCTGAGCGGGGAGGACGCGACGTGGAACGAGGGATCCTGGCCTTCCTGCAGGGCGCCGACCGGACGCTGGCCTGGGCGGCCGCCGTCGCGCTGGCCGCCGGCGGCACGGCCCTGTTCGTGGCCTTCTACCTGCAGTGGCAGCGCTGGCGCGCGGCCGCCGCGAGGCGACGCGACGCCAGGCGGACGGCCGCCGCGGCGAAGGCGGCGGCAAAGGCTGCAGCGCAGCGACCGACGGCCAAGTCTCAGGGACCTCAGGCCAAGTCGGCCGGGAAACCGGCCCCGGTCGCACCGCGGACACCGGCTCCCGCCACCGGCGTGGCCGCCTACCGTCGCCAGACCGAGGCGCCCGCGGCCGCGGCGGCGGACCTCGTCGCGGCGCTCCGGGACGGCGCGACGCCCGCCCCTCCGCCGGCGCCCGCGCCGCGTCTCGACCCCCTGCTGGCGCGACTCCAGGACGCCGGCGACCGCCTGGAGGAGATGATGCGCCGCCACGCGCACCGCTCGCACGAGCAGGATGACCTGGCGCGCCTGGCGGCCGCGATCGACGTCGAGTTCGTCCACAAGCAGGCCTGAATCCGCCTTACTCGCATTAGACATGGCAGAATCGACGAATCGGTGGCATCCTGGGCACGTGACTGTCAGGTGTGACAGATCCGCAGGAGGTGGGACGTGCCCCACGATGTCGTGATCCTGAGCCGCCGCCCGGCCCTGTTCAAGACCGCCGCCGACTGGCGCCTCGCCGGCGTCGATCTCTACGTCCACGATTCGCCATCTGAGGCCCTGGCCCGCTTCGCCGACGGCCGGGGCGCCCTGCTGGTCTTCGACACCAACGACTTCGCCCGGACCCGCCACGTGGTCGAGAAATTCCTGTCATCCAAGGGCGACGCCGACCTGCTGGTCCTGGGCGGGGAGGACGTGCTCGAAGGCTTGCAGGACAAGCCGCGGCGGGGCGCCCTGCGGCGCCTGGACGCGGGCACCGGCGGCGACGCGCTGCGCCAGGAGGTCGAGCGCCTGCTGCGGCTGCGCAACGTCCGCCAGCGCAGCGGCATCGTCGGGCGCTCGCGCGCGGTCAACCAGATGATCGCGCTCATCGCGCAGGCGGCGCCGCTGGACGTGACGATCCTGATCCTCGGGGAGAGCGGCACGGGCAAGGAACTCGTGGCCCGCGCCATCCACGACCACTCGCGCCGCGCGGCCGGTCCCTTCGTCTCGCTCAACTGCGGCTCGTTGAGCGAGGGCGTCCTCGAGAGCGAACTCTTCGGGCACGAGCGCGGCGCCTTCACCGGCGCGGTCAGTCGCCACGAGGGCGTGTTCCGCCGCGCGGACGGCGGCACCCTCTTCCTGGACGAAGTGGCCGAGATGCCGCTGCCGATGCAGACCCGCTTCCTGCGGGCGCTGGAGACCGGCGAGTTCACGCCCGTCGGCGGTTCGCGCCTGGAGCGCAGCGACATCCGCCTGGTGGCGGCGACCCACCGCGACTTGGCCCGCGACGTCGAGGAGGGGAGGTTCCGCCAGGACCTCTACTACCGCTTGCGGGTGGTGGTGATCCCGACCCCGCCCCTGCGGGAACGGCGCGAGGACGTGCCGGTGCTGGTCCAGCACTTCCTCGACCAGGAGAACGAGCGGCACGGCACCAACGTGCGCGGCATCTCGCGCCCTGCCTTGGAGATGCTCCTGAACCACCCCTGGCCCGGCAACGTGCGCGAGCTGGGGAACCTCGTCAGCTCCGTGGTGGTCTTCAAGCGCGACGGCATGATCGAGGCGGCCGACCTGCCGCAGGACATCGTGACCGGCGGCCGCGCCCGCGCGTCGCGCCTGCCCGTGCCCCTGGCCCGCCCGTTCGCGGGCCTGGACCTGGAACTGCTCTCGGCCATGCTGCTGGAGATGCGCCAGGACCTGCACGAGATCAAGGGCCTGCTGCGCGGCGAGGAACGCATCCCGCACGGCGAGTCCGTGCCCCTGGACGGCACGTTCGTGGAAACCATTCCGGTCGATCACGGTTACACCGCGGAGGCGGCCGGTCCCGTGGACCTCGAATCGGCGGAGCGGGCGCTCATCGACCAGGCCCTGCGCTCCACCGGCGGTCGCCGCCGGCGGGCCGCCGAGCGGCTCGGCATCAGCGAACGGACGCTCTACCGCAAGTTGCTCAAGTACGGCCTGAGCTGAGCGGGCCGGGACACGGGCCTTGGCTGACCTGAAAAGACTGTGGTATTTTGTTGCAGGCCGACGCCCGCGGGGCGCGGCCGTCACCCACCCCCTGGGATGCGAGGACACGATGCACAGATCCGGACTTTCCGGCACGAAGGAGCGGGCGCGCGTCGCGGCGGCGCTCGCCGCGGCCCTGCTGCTCGCGCCGATCGGAGCTTCGGCCGCCAAGTACGCCGGGTCCTTCATGGAAGACGGCGGCGGCGCCCGCGCCCTGGGCATGGGCGGGGCTTTCACGGCCGTGGCCGACGACCCCTCGGCGGCCTTCTGGAACCCCGCCGGTCTCAGCGGCCTGGAGGGTTGCGGCCTGCTGGTCATGCACGCGGAACAGTTCGGCGACCTCGTCGACCGCGACTACGCGGCCTACGCCCGCCCCGTCGACTGGTCGCTGATGGGCGGGACGGAAGCCGGCTTCGCGATCTCGGCGATCCGCCTCGGCGTCGACGACATCCAGCTGACCGCGCACCTCCAGGACCAGCTCGACACCGACCACGACGGCGTGGTCACCGACCAGGAACTGGCCGGTCTGTTCAACCTGCGCGACCAGTTCCGCTACGTCAGCGACTCCGAACTGGCGCTCTTCGCCTCCTACGCCGAGCGGCACGGCGACTGGCTCCTGGGCGGCACGGTGAAGTTCGTGCGCCAGAGCGTGGCCGGCTATTCCAGCCTGGGCCTGGGCGCCGATCTCGGCCTGCTCCGCCGGGGCGTGTGGCGGGGCCTCGACTTCGGACTGAAGCTCCAGGACATCACCACGACCTTCCTCGCCTGGTCGGGCCCCGGCGACTACGCGGGCACGACCGAGGTCATCACCCCGACGATCGTGCCGGCGTTGGCCTACCGCTTCCCGCTGGAACGCTGGCGGGCCGAGCTGACGCTGGCCGCCAGCGCCGAGTCGCGCTTCGACGACCGCGGCGACGCCGACCAGTACGCTTCGGGCGCCTTCAGCACGAACCTCCACACCGGCGCCGAACTGGCGCTCGACCGTCGCGTCTTCCTGCGCGGAGGGTTCAGCGGGGGATGGGGCACGGAGGAACTGACTGCGGGCGCCGGATTCAGGCTGGCGGATCTGACGGTCGACTACGCTTATGCGGGCGACACGCTCGGCAACGACGAGGAAACCCACCGGGTCAGCATCACCGCCCACTTCTGACGGCGCCCCGCGCCGACGCCGATGCCGGCCGTTGCGTCCTAGTGACGCGGCGGCCGGTACGCGTGCAGTCGCTGGCCGGGGTGGATCACGCTCGAAGCCCTCAACCCGTTGACGCTGATGATGTGCTTCAGCGTGACGCCGAGCCGTCGCGCGATCTCGAACAGCGTGTCGCCGGATTTCACGCGGTAGCTCACGCGCTCGTAGCCGGCGGGAGGCGTGTAGGCGCCGACGTTGGCCGGCGCGGGCGCCGGCTTGGCGGTGGCCGGTGCGGCCGCCTTGGCTTCTGCCGGTTGGGCGATGGCGACGGTGCGTTCGGGATCGCGGGGCGCGCGGACGCCGGGCATCGGGATCAGGAGCTTGTCGCCGGGGTGGATGCGCGACACGTCGCGGATCTTGTTGAGGTCGGCGATGTCGCGCACCCGGGTGCCGTAGCTCGTGGCGATCTGGCTGAGGGTCTCGCCGCGGCCCACGGTGTGCCGGCGCCAGGTCAGGCGCTTTTCGGGCGGGACGGCGGCGAGTCCGATCGCGCAGCGCTCGCCGGTGCCGGCCGGTACGCGCACGCGGAAGTCGCTGCGTTCCGGCGGCGTGGCGCCGCGCAGCAGGCCGGGATTGAGCGCGGCGACGGCGTCGCGGTCGACGCCGGCGCACTCGGCGATCAGCGCGACGTCGGTCGCATCCGTGACCGGGACGGTGTCGAAGGCGATGTCGGGCACCGCCGGCACGTCGAAGCCGTACGCGGCGGGATCGCGGCCGACCTGCAGGGCGGCCGCGAACTTCAGCACGTGGTTGCGGGTCTGCTCGGGCATCCGCAGACGGCGCACGTCGTCGTGGCCGGCGGCCTGGATGGCCCGTTCGATGCGGTGCTCGCCGGTGTTGTAGGCGGCGATGACCAGGGTCCAGTCCCCGAACATGTGGTACAGCTGCGTGAGGTACTTAGCGGCGGCGGTGGTGGCGAGTTCGAGGTCGTGGCGTTCATCGACCCACCAGTCGCACTGGAGCTTGAAATGGCGGGCCGTGCCGGCCATGAATTGCCAGTAGCCGACGGCGCCGGCGCTGGAACGGATGCGGGGGCTGAAGCCGCTCTCGATGGCGGCCAGCCAGATCAGCTCGCGCGGCAGGCCGGCGGCGTCGAGTCGGCTGTAGATCAGCGAGTCGCAGGCGGCCTTGCGGGTCAGCCAGGCCTGCATGAAGCCGCGGCCGGGGCCGGTGAAGTGGTCGACCCAGCGCTGGACCGCGTCGTGGTCGAGGATCTGCAGGTCCTGCTCGATGGCGTTGCGTTCGGGGACGGTGACCGGGATCAGGGAGTCGGGCAGCGAGAGGCCGCGCATCTCGTCGTACACCAGGGCGACCAGGGAGTCGTCGGCCGCCACGGTTTGACTCAGCGACTGTTCCTCGGCCATTCCATTCGCCGGCAGGGAGACGCCTTGGCCTTCCTCTTGAACCGAGGCGACCGCGGGGGAGTCGGGCGGTCCGGTGACGTCATCCTGGAGCGGAGGGACCGAGGCGCACCCGTAGGTGAGCGTGGCCAGCG
>JAURXS010000086.1 GCA_030654305.1 bacterium
CGCAGCTGCGCCGCGCCGCCACCGCCGGCCTGGCCCTGGGCCTGCTGGCGTTGACGCGGCCGGCCGGCCTGCCGTACCTGCTGCTGCTGCCGCTCGCCTTCCTGGGGCCCCGCCGCTGCTGGCCCGGCCGCCGGCGCGCGACCGGCGTCATGGTCCTGGTCGCGGCGCTGACGGTGCTGCCCTGGGAGCTGACGTTGTGGCGGCAGGAGGGACGCCCGGTCCTGCTGGCCACCGGCACCGGCTTCAACCTGGCGCTGGGCAACAATCCGCTGATCGCCGACGGCGAGGGGGCCACGTGGCTCGGCCCCGAGACGCACGCGCGCCTGCGCCGCGAGGTCGCGGACTTCGCCGCGCCGCGCGGGCTGACGCCGGAGGCGGCGATGCAGGCCTACGCGCTGGACCAGATCTCCCGCGACCCCGCCGCCGCGCTGCGCCGCGTCGTCGAGCGCGCGGGCCTGCTCTGGTCGGGGGACGCGTTCACGGTGCGCCACCTCGTGCACGCGGTGGTGCGGCCGCAGCCGCTGCCCCTGGTCGCGGTGATCTGGACGCTCACCTTCGCGGCCTACCTCTGCCTGGCGGGCCTCGCGCTGCGGGGCCTGCTGATCCCCGGCCGCCTGCGTCACCGCCGCGCCCTGCTGCTGCTGACCTTCGCCGGCGCGGTCGGGCCGCTGCTGACGGTCGCCTTCTCCCGGCTGAACCTGCCGCTGCTGGCCTTGCTGCTGCCGGCCGCCGGCGTGGGCTGGACCCACCGCGCGCAGCTGCGCTCGCGGTCGCGTCGCCTGCTGCTGGGCGGGCTGGTCGCCGGCACCGCGACCGTTGCGGTGGTGACGCTGCGTCCGGTCATCGAGACGCAGCTGATGCCGTCGGCCTGGGCGCGGCCCGTGGTCGTGCCGGTGGCGCGCGCGGTGGGGGCGTCACCGGTGTTCGGCGATCAGGTGGAACTGATCTACAAGCCGCGGGGCGAAAGCCGGCCCGATTCGCTGCGGGTCGAACCCGCGCCGGGAACGAGCCTGACCGTGCCGCTGGACGCGCCCGGCCGCTGGACCGTGTCGGTCCATCCCGGCGTCCCCTGGCGTCGAGGCCGGCTCGGGCTGCGCGCGATCCCCGGCACGATGGAGATCGTCGTCGACCCGGTCCGCGCGGACCTGTGGTGGAAGGACCAGGACCTGTCCGCCCTGGGATTCGCAGGACTCTCGATGCGCTGGCAGGGGGGCGCCGCCGCCTACGACTACGTGGAATAGTCCCGCAACACCTTGAATCGAAAATAATTGTCTGTACCGGCGCCGCCCGGCGTTAAGATTGTTGTGGAATTAACCGAATCAGACAATAACTTCACAGGTGGGCGTCTCGAACCGCGATCCGGGCCGGCAATGACGATCAGAACACTGAAAACCAGACTGGCCAAGGGCCTCAGCGTCCATCTCGGGACGGCCGAGTGGGAGCCGCTGCTCGACACGGTCCACGTCGAGGAATCCCACGTGACCGGCGCGGGCGGGCTGCTGCGGTTGATCCGCATCGGCGAGCTCTGGGCCGTGGTCGAGTCCTACGATCTCGGCAGCCAGGACATCAGGGCCTTCGACGACCGCGCGACGGCGACCGCCTACCTCCAGAAATGCCTGCTCCCCTACCAGCACTACTGGCTCGGCTACGGCTGAACGCCCGGATGTTCCTGCTCCTAGTCTAGGGGCAGCCGCGACTCGTCGATCCGCCATCCGTCCGGCGCGCCTGTGCTATGATCGTGGGCGACGTCCCGTCCTCCACCGTCACCCACGGAGCGGTCCATGCCCCGCAACACCGTCGCCATCGCCCTCACGGCCGTCGCCGTCGCCGCGCTGGGCATCGCCCCCGCCGCCGCCGCGATCACGATCGGACCGGGACCGTCCCTGGGCACCGACCTCGCCGGCACGACCTGGTTCCAGGACCTGCAGGACTGGACCCACGCCGACCTGCGGGCGCTCGACGAGCACGGCGACGTCGCGGCGTGGAGCGACGGGCACGACACCTCGCGCGACCTGGTGGCTTTCTGTTCGCGGTTCGAGGGGGACCAGGTGTACCTGCGCGTCGACTTCTTCGACCTGCGCAACGGCTGGACCGGGAACCTCAACCTGTACGTGGCCGTCGACTGTGCGCTCGGCGGCGCGGAGTGGCTGCCGGATTACCTGGACGTGCGCACGGACCACCCGTGGGAGATCTGCCTGGCCCTGTACGCCGCCGGAGATGTGGCCGGGACAACGTACAACGTCTACGACAGCGGCTACGGCACGGGCTGGAACTCCTGGTTCGGGGGCAGCTCGTGGCGGGCGGACCTCGACGCGGTGGAACTGAAGGTGCCGCGCTCCCTGCTGACGGCGGCCGGCTGGAACGGCACGTCGGCGGTCGCCTTCCAGGTCGCCACGGCCAAGGATTTCGCCGAGGGGTCGTGCGCGGGCGGCGGCGCCTCGAGCGACCTGGCCGACGCCATCGTCGACGACGATCGCGGCTGCGGCGACGGCGTGCTCAACGGCGCGATCATGTCCGACGCGACGGCCGGGCGCGTCCAGTACGCGTCGGTGGCGCACGGCAACCAGTCGCTGAACCGGGCGTCCGAACTGCGCGTCCACGTCTACGACCCGCCCGGCAGCACGGGCATCAGCGGCGGCACGGGTTTCGTGCGCACGCTGGACACCCACCGCATCTTCGGGGTGCCCCTGAACGTCCACGCCAGCGGCACGCTGCTGTCGGGCCTGCAGTGGTCGCCGGCGCCGGGCGGCGCCGCGGATCCGAGCGACGGGCCGTCGCTGCTGGCGGAGATCGGCCGCTTCGCCGACGCCGACCAGCAGGACCGCCCCGGCGCCCTGATCGGCGGCGTGTTCGCCGAGCACATCCTGCCGTACTTCGAGGGCGCGGCCAACGCGGCCAGCTTCGCGGCGGCCGACAGCCTGCACGCGCGGATGTTCGGCCTGGCCCCGTCGTCGCTGAAGGTGATGCACGTGCCCGAGCGCGTGATCCGCTCGCTGCCGACCGGCCTGTCGCCCCTGGACGGGTTCACCTTCGCGGACATCCTGGACGCCGGCTACGACGCGACCTACCTGGACGCCGCCGCGCACCTGCACCGGTGGTTCTACCCTTCCGAGTCGCTGTGGCCCGACGCCGCGTACCGGCACAAGGCCCACCGGATCAACGGCGTGCTGTGCTGGATGATCAACCACCGCGAGGACGCGACCAAGTTCTGGATCCAGGACGGCGGCCTGCACCTGGACGCGCGCGCCAGCCTGCTGGAGAAGGCCCTGTCGGGCGACCCGCAGCTGGTGCTGGTCTTCGACGACTGGGAGGCGCTGGCCGGCAAGAGCTTCGCCGCGGTCTCGGGCCAGATGGTCCCGAACGACAACCCCAACCTGTACCAGCAGACCGTGCGCTGGCTGGCCAACCACCCCTGGGTCGAGCTGGTCACGCTGGCCGACATGACCGCCCGCGCGCAGCAGGCGCCGGCGTCGTGGGTCATCGACCACGGCCAGCGGTCGGACCTGGACATCACCACCTACCACTGGCTGCAGCACGCCTGCGAGGACAGCTACCACAACTGGTACTACGACAGCGCGGGCGGCGTGACCGGCAACGAGCAGAGCTTCTACGACCTGGTGCCGGTGATCTCGGGCGAGCAGGGCGACTACCGCGCGCGGGGCGTGGGGCCGTGGGCCGACGGGCCGGGGCTGCCGTCGCAGAAGATCTTCGGCGACCTGAACACCCCCGGCACGCTGCTGCACGAAACCTGGCAGGCGATCGCGGCGATGCCGGAAGGCGAACTGAAGCTGCTGGCCGAGGCTTCGTACTCGGCGATGATCTACGAGACGGCCTGGCACGAGGAGGACGCCACCGACTATGCCGACAGCGACGGGTTCGGGGACTGGCTGTACCCCGACGGGAGCTGGGACGGGCTGAGCGGCTGGGCCTTGCGGCTGCACAACCACGCGCGCGACGCGGTGGCGCTGTCGCTGGCCACGGCCTGGGGCGACTCGCTGCGCGACGGGCTGCTGGCCTCGGGGGCGGCGACGCGGTGCTACCGCGTGGACGCCGACCTGGACGGCGAACTGGAGGTCGTGCTGCGCAACGGGCGCGCGTGGACCCTGTGGCAGGCGCGCGGGGGACGGTGCCTGCTGGGCGTGCAGTTCAACCAGTTCCGCGACGACGCCGTGGTGTTGATCGGCAACCCGTTGACCAACCCGAGCGCGCCGGGCGAGGAGGAGTACGCCGACGGGCGGGCTTCGCGTTGCAGCGGCTACAAGGTCATGAACGGCGGGTACGCGGACCAGGTGTTCACGCTGACGCCGGCCGGCGGGAGCCTGGTGGCGACATCACCGGACGGGCTGGTGCAGATGACGCACACGCTGGCCGGCGGGGCGGTGGCGCTGGAGACTTCGGTGCAGGAGTCGGTGGCGGGGCCGCTGTACGTGCGGTCGGGGTTGAGCCCGGACCCGCGGCGGCTGCTGATGGACGGGCACGCGGCGTTGAACCGGACTCACGACGGGGCGACGCCCGAAACCTCGGACCGGTACACGCTGTACGCCGGAGAGCCGGGCTTCGCGGCGCCGCAGGTGACGGTGAGGCGCGGGTCGGCGGCGTTCGTGGCGAGCCCGCTGA
>JAURXS010000087.1 GCA_030654305.1 bacterium
CCCAGCAGGGCCAGTTGCAGCAGGCCCCTCCCGAGGTTCACGGCGGTGCCCGTCCGCAGGCGGCCCAGGGCCAGCAGGTCGTAGGCGAGGATGTCGCACAGCACTAGGGCGGCGAGCGCGCCGACCATCGCCGCGGCGGTCGCGCCGCTCCAGCCGAGGCGGGCGGCGAGCGATGCGCCCGCCTCCGTCCGCCAGGCCAGCGCCCCCAGCGCGGCGGCCGCGAGCGTCGCGGCGCCCGTCCAGAGTGACTGGGTGCGCATCAGGGACCGCGCCGAAGCCGGCCGGCTCCGGATCTCCGGGACGGCGGCCAGACCCACGCCGCCGTTGACGGCCGCGGCCGCGAACATCAGCAGGGTGATCCCCAGTGCGTAACGGCCCTGCCCGTCGGGGCCGAGCGCGCGCGCGACCACCAACCCGGCGCCCGCCCCGGCCGCGGCCTGGCCGAGCCGCAGGCCCAGCACCGCCGCGCCCTCGCGCAGGAGCTTCAACGGCCCCCTCCCCGTCTCATCGCCAGCGCCGCCGCGCCGAGGCGCGACGTCCGCCGCCACATCGCGCGCTCCAGCGTGAGGGCGCCGAGCAGTTCCTTGAACTGCGCCACCCCCCGCTGGCCGCCGTGGCCGCCGAGGTCCAGGCGCAACGCGCCGCGCCGGCAGGCCTCCACGAGATCGGCCCAGACCAGCATGGTCGCCGGGAAGACGTCGTCGGTGCTGTCGCCGGAACTGTCGCCGGAACTGTCGACCGTGGCCCCGACCCAGGCGGTCACCGTGCTTCCGGCCTGCAGGCAGAGGTGGGCGCCCAGCAGGGCGCCGTCGCGACGGACCGTGGTGCAGTAGACGTCGCCGCCGCCGCCGGCGAGCAGGCCCCGCAACAGGTCGGACGGGATGGGCCGCGATCCCCAGCGCCGGATCGCCGCGGCGTAGATCGGCAGGAACTCGTCGATCACCGCGGGGTCGGACGTGACCTGCGTCGCGCAGCCGCGCCGCAGCGAGCGGTTGCGTTCGTTGCGCCGGTTCTTCTTCAGCAGGTGCGCCTCCACGTGGTCGAGGCCCTCGGCCAGCGGGAAGTAGGCCACGGGCACCGCCGTGCGGCGGAACCCGCTCGCGGACAGGGGCGCGGCCACCTCGTCGCCGGTGGGGCCCTCGGCGTGGAGCGTCGCGGCCAGGGTCAGGGGCGAGCGCGCGGCCGCGGTCCAGGCGTCCAGCAGGGCGGCGAGGGCGGCGCGTCGGCGCGCGGGATCGAGCGCCGGATCCAGCAGCAGGTCGCAGGGCAGGCCGGCGTGGTGCGCTTCCAGCGTGCGGAAGGGGCCTCGCGCGGTCTCGAGCCAGGCGAGCCCCCCGACGGCCTCCCCCGCCGCCGTCGCGGTCGCCCAGGCACCCGCGCGGCGCGGCAGGCTGGCGCAGAGCGTCGCGGTCCAGACGTCGGCGCCGGCGAAACCGCCGCCGCAGCGCGCGTGCAGGCGCCGCCAGTGCGGTCCCGGCCGCGCGCCGCGGACGAGTTCGAGGTCGGCAGCGCGATGCGTCATGCCGTCCCTCAGTGGACCAGGGCCAGCGGCAGCACGCGCACCTGACCCGACAGTTCCACGCGCGCGAGGTACGTCCCGGGGGCCACGGCCTCGCCCGTGAGGTTGATCCCGTTCCAGAACACCGTGTCGTTCGCGACGTGGCGGTCGCGGTACACCAGCTGGCCGTCGACGGTGAAGATCTCCACCAGGGCGCCGCCGGAGATCTCGAGGGACGTCGCGACGGTCTCGGCGTCGATGCCGCCGAGGCGCAGCCCGGCGTGCTCGCCCACCAGCAGCGGGTTGGGGTAGAGGAAGAGCGGCGCGAGCGGCCCCTCCCCCTCGACGCGGTCGCGGGCGATGGTCACCAGCACGGCGCCGCCCGCGGCGCCGGCCAGCAGCCGCAGCCCGGTGGCGTCGGTCGTCAGTTCGCGCACCGGCCCCTGCGGGGTGCCGGCCACGATGTCCGCCGTGTAATAGGCGGACAGCCCGTAGCTCGCGTACTCGGCGGCGTTGGTGAAGGGGTCGACCAGCACCTCGTCGTCGCGGATCCGCACGCGTTCGAACCCGGCGTCGTGGCCGACCCACACGTCGCCGTTGCCGTCGACTTCCACGTCCAGCAGCGTGCCCTGGAGCAGCCCGGGCGTCGCGCTGTCGACCTTCGCCCGCAGCGAGCGCACCAGGGTCATGTCCAGCGTGTTGTCGTCGTACGACCGGTAGGAGAGCTGCGCCAGGCCGCTGCCGCCGCCGACCCAGATCGTCCCGTCCGCGCCGACGTCCACCGCGCGCGCGCTGGTGAGATCGAAGGCGCCCTCCGTCAACGTGGCCGGGGGCGTCCAGACGTCGTCGCCCGCGTCGTGCCAGGTCAGCGCCGCGTCGGCGCCGCCGATGCCGTTGACGTCCCAGAGCACCAGGCCCACGCCGGTCACCGCGAACCAGATGCGGTCGCGGCCGTCGACCACGGCGTCGAAGACGATGCCGCCGCCCAGGCCGGTGTTGTCGGTCGGCAGGCGGATCCAGGACGCCGGGTCCCGCCAGTGTTCGGGATCGACCAGCACGTCGACGCCGTCGCGGTCGCTCAGCAGCAGCACGGGACCGTCCGGGTGGTGCACGATCCGCACGATGCGGCGCGTCGACAGCGGCGACGTGTCGGGCGTCAGGTGGTCCATGTCGGGGATCCCGGGCCGGTAGCGGATCACGCCGGTCTGGAACTGCGTGAACCAGATCTCGCCGTCGGCGCGGGCCGTGAGCGCGAGCATGCCGCCGTCGAAATTGTAGAGCCCGACCGAATCCGCGGCCGTCGAGGCGAGGTTCGCGACCTGCGTCCAGACGCCGCCGTCGCGCCGCGCGATGCCGCCTCCCTGCCGCGAGCCGAACCAGGGCACGCCCGCGGCGTCGAAGGCGACGCCGTCCACGGAGGTGAACAGCAGCTCGTCCGTCTGGCTCGACGTCCAGCCGTCGCCGTCGCGGGCGGCGACGAAGGCGCGGGCCGCCTTCAGGTTCGCGGGCTCGGGACGCCGCAGGCCGGCGCACCAGAGACGGTCGGTGCCTTCGAGCGCGTGCACGTCGGCTTCGGGAGCGTCGACGGGTTGCCAGGCCGCGCCGTCCCAGCGCCGCAGGCGGTCGGCGACGCCGTCCGCCACGACCAGGGCCCAGGGCTCGGCGCCGACGTTGGCGAGGTCGGACACCGGCAGCGCGAGGTCGCCCAGGTGGGACCACGCGCCGGCGCTCCCGTCCCACGACCAGACGCCGTCGCCCGCGCTCGCCAGGAGCCCCAGCCCCGGGACGAGCCGCAGCGCGAACACGGCCTGTGGGCCGATGCCGGCGCTGGCGTCGCTCACCGCGTTGTTGCGCTGCAGCGACACGCCGCCGGCGGTCGCGATCCACAGGTCCCCGCCGTCCAGCAGCAGGTCCAGGATGATGTCGCTCACCAGGCCGGGCGTGTTCGCGGTGGTCATCACGCCGCCGGGCAGGCCGCTGCTGATCACGCCCACGCCGCCGTCCAGCAGACCGTAGTAGACGCGCTCGGCGCCGGCGGCCACGGCCGTGATCTCGAGGTCCGAGCCGAGGTTGGTCACCTGCCGGAACGCGGGGGCGAGCGGGTCGGGATCGACGCGGGTCAGGCCCGCGCCCTGGCAGGCCACCCACAGGTGGGTGCCGCTCCAGGCCAAGTCCACGACGCGGTCGCCAGCCAGTCCGTCGGCCGCCCCCCAGCGCCCGACGATCCCGCCGTCGGCGTTCATCACCAGCACGCCCCCTTCGGCGAGGCCGCCGAACAACCGGCCGTCGGCCGCCAGCAGGGCCACGCAGTCCTGGGCGCTCAGGACGGTTTCGAGGCGGACCGCCTGGGCGCCCGCCCGGGGCGCGACGGCGCCGGCGACGAGCAGCGCCGAGACGAAGAGCAGTGGCGCGAGCGCGCTCGCGGACCGGTGGATGCGCTTCACGGGTTCTCCTGTTCGGTGTTCCCACGTTCGAGCCGGGAAATCCCGGCCGGGTCGCGCAGGGTGCGTCGGAAGCGGGCCGCCCCGCGACCGGCCCAGGCGCCGCCGAGTCCGGCGGCGGGGGGTTCGAGCCGCCATGGGTCCGTGAGGGCCCCGGGCGGCGGCGGCGCGCCGTGGGGTCCGCAGGGGACGAGCGGCGCCCCCGACAGGGCCAGGCTGCCGGTGATCAGGGCTCGCGCCAGGGCGGGTTGCCGCAGCAGCCCGCAGGGTCGGCCGTCGCGGCCGCAGACCAGG
>JAURXS010000088.1 GCA_030654305.1 bacterium
CCCATGTCGACGCCGGAGTGGTGCAGGATCTGGGAGACCAGGGTGGTGCCCGATTTGTGCATGCCCAGCACGATGTGGATCATGGAGGCCTCCGCAGTCACTCGAGTCCGGCAATCGCGACCGACACATTGAGGGCATTCGAGGGAGGGAAGTCAATGTCGGGCGTCGCGACGGCGCCACGGGTGTGAAGATTCGCCGCGATCGCCCATCCGAAGACGCCCACGGCGCTGATGGTGCAACACTATACTAAATCAACATATTACAGCGCCTAATCGGCTAGCCGCCCCCCAGGCACGGCGGCTGCAACCACCGGCGAGGGACGGACCACCACCAACAAGGAGCGCCGAACATGATCACGACCCATCGCCTCCAGCGCACCGCGGCCGCCCTCGCGGCGGCCCTGCTGCTCGGCCTGTTCGCCGGCTGCGCCGAGCAGAGCCTGAACGCCCCCGACCCGGACCCGCAACCGCAGGACCGGGCCCCCGCGCTGCCCGACGCCGACCGCCTCGGCATCGATCTGAGCTTCTTCCAGGACGGGGAGAACAAAGCGATCGGCCAGCAGAACTTCTTCAACGCCTACCTGCGCGCGGTGATCGTCTCGGCGACCACGCAGCTCGTGCTGACGCCGCCGGTGGCGGCCTTCGCCCTGGCACTGCACACCGTGCCGACCCTGCAGCCCGACGGCTCCTGGATCTGGGTCTACACCTACGTGCGCGGCGACGAGGAGGCGCAGGTCCGCCTGCGCGGCGTCATCCGGGGCGACGAGGTGGCCTGGGCCCTGCGCGTGACGGTCCCGAACGAAGGCATCGCCGATGAGCTGTGGTTCGACGGCACGACGCGCGACGACGGCGACACCGGCGACTGGACCTTCTACGACTTCTCGCTGCCCGGCGACCCGGCCGCCGCCAGCGTGCACTGGCAGGACGACGCCGACGGCCACGAGCTGGCGCTCGAGGTCCTGCACGGTCCCGACGCCGGCGACTCGCTGACCTTCACCGAGGCCGGCGCCCTGAACCGGATCGACTACATCGACGCGGGCATCGACGGCGTCTGGTTCATCCGCTGGAACGAGACCGACGGCACCGGCAGCCTGCAGGTGCCCGACTACCACAACGGGCAGGAGTCGTGCTGGGACGAGGCGCAGTTCGACGTGGATTGCGGTTGAGTCTGCTTCGACCGGGTATCCAATGCGGGGGGCGGCCGGCCGGTCGCCCCTCATCTCATTCCATCAATTCGCTTTGGATGTCCGCAGTCATCACCGGTTCGTCTACAGCCAGAACACGACCCCCACCAGCACCTTCCCCGCCGTCCCCTCCTCGTCCACCGGCACCGTGACCGACGCCGAGCCGCCGGGTCCGTCGTAGGTGGCGGTGACCTTGTCCCAGTTGATCGCCTCG
>JAURXS010000089.1 GCA_030654305.1 bacterium
TACCCTGTACGACGAGTTGCGCGACCGCCTGGCCGCGGCCGCCCGCGAGCTGGTCATGGGCGACCCGCTGGACGAGGCCACCTTCCTGGGCCCCCTGATCAGCGAGGACGACGCCGTGCGCGTCGCGGCCTGGGTCGACGAGGCCACGGCCGCCGGCGCGCGCCTGGTCTGCGGCGGCGAACGACGCGGCCCGTTCTACACCGCGACGCTGCTGGAGAACGTGCCCCGCGGGCTGCCCGTCTCCTGCCGCGAGGTGTTCGGCCCGGTGGTGGTGCTGGAGCGCTTCACCGACTTCGCCGACGCCGTCGCGCGCGTCAACGATTCGGAGTATGGTCTGCAGGCCGGCGTCTTCACGCGCGACCTGGGCCGCGCCCGCTTCGCCGCCGAGGCTTGCGAGGTGGGCGGCGTGGTGATCGGCGACGTGCCGAGCTTCCGCGTCGACAGCATGCCCTACGGGGGCGTGAAGCGGTCGGGCTTCGGCCGCGAGGGCGTGCGCTTCGCCATGGAAGAGATGACCGAACTGCGTCTGACGGTGTTCAACGACAACTACCTGCGACCCGGGGGTGCGACATGAGGTTCCTGACCATCCTGACCCTGCTGGCGACGCTGGCCATCTGCGGCTGCGGCGACAAGGGCAAGCAGCAGACGCCCGCTTCGCAGACACCTGCTGCAACCGCCACGGCCGCGGACGACCACGCCGCCGAACTGACCGCCTGCCGCACGGCCGTCGACCGGCTGGGCCAGGCCCTGCGCGGCGCCCTGCAGGAGGCCATCGCGGCGAACGGCGCCATCGGCGCCCTGGAGGTCTGCAACGTCGAGGCCCTGCCGCTGGCCAAGACGATCAGCACCGAGGAGGGCGTGATCATCGGGCGGACCAGCCTGCGCGTCCGCAACCCCGCCAACGCCCCCGACGACTGGGAGCAGGCGCGCCTCGCGGAGTTCGCGACGCGCAAGGCGGCCGGCGAGGACCTCGGCGCGATGGAGGTCTGGGAGGTCGTCGACGACGACGCGGGCCACAAGACCTTCCGCTACCTGAAGGCCATCGGCACCGCGCCGATGTGCCTGCAGTGCCACGGCGGCGAGCTGGCGCCGGACGTGGCCGCGGCCGTGAAGAAGCTGTACCCGGACGACGCCGCGACGGGCTTCGCCGTCGGCGACCTGCGGGGCGCCTTCACCGTGAGCAAGCCGCTGAGCTGACCGCCGTACCTGATCCGTTCGGAGGGCCATGGAACGCGACCGTTTCCAGAAGATCTTCCTGCTGCTGCTGGTGATCGCCGTCTCGGCGCTGTTCGCCCGCATGCTGAAGTCCTTCCTGCTGTCCATCCTGCTCGCGGCGATCTTTGCCGGCCTGGCCCGCCCCCTCTACAACCGGCTCCTGGCCTGGATGCGCGGGCGCAAGGTGCTGGCCTCGCTGACGACCCTGCTGATCGTGTTCCTGGTCGTGGCGGTGCCCCTGGGCGCGGTGCTGGGCGTGGTCGCCTCCCAGGCGCTGCGCATCAGCGAGACCGCCATCCCCTGGGCCCAGCAGCGGCTCGCCGAACCCGACGCGATGGCCCGCCTGCTGGCCTCGATGCCCTTCCAGGCGCAGATCGAGCCCTACCGCGAGCTGCTGCTGACCAAGGCCGGCGAGGTCGTGGGCTCGGCCGGCGCGCTGCTGTTCCAGAGCGTGAGCGCCATGACCCGCGGCACCATCAACGCCCTGCTGCAGCTGTTCGTCCTGCTGTACTGCATGTACTTCTTCCTGATGGACGGCCCGTCCCTGCTGCGCCACGCCATCTGGTACCTGCCCATGCAGGAGAAGGACGAGCGCCGGCTGCTGGACCGCTTCACCTCGGTCACCCGCGCCACCATCAAGGGGACGCTGCTGATCGGCCTGGCGCAGGGCGTCCTGGCCGGCCTCGCGTTCGCGGTCGCGGGCATCGAGGGCGCCGTGTTCTGGGGCACGGTCATGGTCGTGACGTCGGTGATCCCGGGCGTGGGCGCGGGCCTGATCTGGCTGCCCGCCGTCCTGATCCTGCTGGTGACCGGCGAGACGGCGCGCGGCCTGCTGCTGGGCGCCTTCTGCGGCCTGGTCGTCAGCAGCATCGACAACCTGCTGCGGCCGCGCCTGGTCGGCCACGACACCCAGCTGCACGAGCTGCTGATCTTCTTCGGGACCGTCGGCGGGCTGCTGCTGTTCGGCATGTCGGGGTTCATCGTCGGGCCCATCGTGGCCGGCCTGTTCGTGTCGGTCTGGGACATCTACGGCACCGCGTTCCACGACGACCTGCAGAACACCGGCCCCCCCGCGGACGCCTGATCCGCTGGGAACCAGCGGACGCCGCGGGTTGTTGGATCCGCCTGGAATCGGCGATTCCGGGCCCGGCCGCGCCGGGCCCCACCCCTGACAAGGAGCCCCGTCATGATCCGCCCCCTGACGACAAAACCCTGGCTCGCGAGCCTGGCCCTGGTGGCCCTGGCGCTCACCCTCTCGGTCTCGGTCGCCCTGGCCGACGACGGCAAGACCGTCAAGGTCCGCACCATCGTCCTGACGGACGACGACGCGGCCGGCGGCGACGAGAACCTGCGGGTCGAGGTGAAGAAGGAAGACGGCAAGACGCACCTGAAGGTCTGGAAGGTCGAGGACGGCAAGGAGGTCCTGGTCGAGGACCGCGAGCTCGGCGACGAGGAGGCCCTGAAGGTCGCCGGCCGCAGCATCATCGTCCTGGACGGCGAGGACGTCGCCCTCGGCGACGAGGAATACAAATTCTTCAAGCGCGGCGACGGCGACGAGGATTTCTGGGCGCAGCTCGGCGAGGGCGACGCGACCTGGACGGCGGCCGGCGGCGGCGCCTGGCTGGGCGTGCAGGTGCGCGAGCTGGGCGAGCAGCTAGGCGCGTACTTCGGCGCCAAGGACGGCGGCGCCCTGGTCGAGTCCGTGGTGGAGGATTCGCCGGCGGCCAAGGCCGGCTTCCAGGCCGGCGACGTGATCCTCACTCTGGGCGGCGAGCCGGTCGCCGACCCCGACGACGTCATCACGACCGTGCGCGGCATGGCGAAGGGCGACCAGCTCGAGGCCAAGGTCCTGCGCAAGGGCAAGGAGATGACGCTGAAGGCCGAGCTGGCCGAGCGCGAGGGCGGCGCCGCGGTGGTCCGCTCCCTGGGCATGGCGCCGCACGCGATGCAGATGCGCAAGTTCCGCTCCGGCGGCCCCGAGCACGAGGAGATCAGGCGCCTGCACCGCGAGCTGGCCCCGGGGACCGATGAAATCGAGAACCTGCACGCCGACATCGCCGAGCTGCGCGCGATGATCGACGAGCTGCGCGAGAAGATGGCCCAGCAGAAGTGACGGCGCGCTCCCGGTGGCCGGGAGCGCCAACCCATCGACGGCCGAGCCGCGCGGCGGCGTCCCTCCCCGGGGTCGCCGCCGCGTCGCGACGGGAGGCGCGGAGTCCATGCCCAGGCTGCACGAGCGCCTGCAGGAGAACCGCCGCCGCTGGCCGCTGAGCTGCGCCGTCGCGCTCGTCCTGCTCTGGTTCGGCGGCCAGTTCGCGGCCGACCTCTACCCCCGCGGCCGCCTGCACGTCCAGCCGCCGCCCCGGCGCCCGGCGCGCGTGCTGAACGTCCTGCCCCCGCTGGTGATCATGCCGGACGAGGCCGTCCCCCTCACGACGCTGCAACCGGTCGGACCGCTGCGGCCACGACCCGCCGACACCGCGGACTTCTGGAGCAGCCTGGTGATCGTCCCCGACGACGCGCTGCTCGCACCGCCGCCCGTCACGCCGCCGCCGCCGCTGCTCACCGACCCGCGCCTCTCCTGGTGGACGCTGCCGGCCGACACCTCGCGCGCCGCGCTGCTGCGTGCCTCGGCCCTGCTGCAGGGGAACGACTTCGCGGACTGGCAGCGCTGGGGCGCGGCGCTGAACCACGGCTGGCGCGCGGGCAACCACGAGGCCCGCAAGCGCACGATCTTCGGCGAGGATTGGCTCGAGGCGCAGCCCCTGAAGGAGGAGCCGGCTCAGCGGCGGTGAACCAGCCAGACGCTGCCGCCGCCGCCCGCCGGGTAGGGCGCGCGGGCGAAATCGGCGAAGTGCCCCTTCACGTCGAAGCCCGCCGCGACGAAGTGGTCCCGCCAGGCCGCCGCGGTGCGCGGGTAGAGTTCGACCTCGCCGGCGAACAGCGTGCGCCCCTCCACGACCAGCCGCGTCAGGAAGCGGGTCCGCTCGGGACCGAGGTCGCGGTACTCCCGCGCGAAGACGGCGCCGCCGCCCAGGTCGAGGTCGGCGAAGCGATGGAACGTCTCGCCGGCCAGCGCGTCCCAGTCGACGGTCTGCACGACCAGCGGCGCGCCGGGCGACATGCGCGCGGCCAGGTCCGTCAGCCAGCCGGCCGTGCCCTCGTCGTCGACGTGGGAGGCGACGTTGCCGATGCAGTAGGCGGCGTCCCAGCTGCCGGGCAGCGCCGACAGCGCGGCCAGGTCGCCGACGTGGAAGGGAATGCCGGGGTAGCGGCCGCGGGCGGCGCGGATCATCCCCACGTCCAGGTCCAGGCCCTCGGGCTGGCGGTCGGCGGCGGCCAGGCGCCCGCAGTGGTGCCCCGGCCCACAGCCGAGGTCCAGCACGCGCGCGCCGGGCGGCACGGCGTCCAACAGGAAGGCCACCGCCGGCTCGCGCACCGGGAAGACCTTCTCGTAGTGGTCGGCGAAGGCGGTGTAGAAGGACGTCATCGCGGGTTCGCTCCCGACGTTTCCGGTGGTCCATCGAGATCGAGCAGGAAGCGCCAGGCTGGGGTCACCGAAATGATACCTGTTCCGGTATCGATCCGCTCGTCGTCATGCCTGGTCACGATGTAACCGGCATCGAGACCCAACTCGCTCATCGCCTCGACCAGGGCTGCCGTTTCCCGCTTCCGCGTCGACGGATCGGCAAGGGATTCGCACACCTGGACCAGCAGCCGCGAGCGGCCGCGGCGCGTCACGATGAAATCGACTTCACGGCCCGACTTCGTCCTGTAGTAATGGAGATCCTGGTACGTTCGGCGGAGCGCCGTGAACACGAGGTTCTCCAGCAAGTGCCCGGAGTTGATCAGGATCCCCGAGGACACCGAAGCCACCAGGGCGTGGTCGATGCAGTACACCTTCTTGGGATTGGTGTTGCTGCGCGCCAACGACGCGTCGAAGACCCGCACGGTGAACAGGAAGTAGGCGTCCTCGAACCACTCCATGTAATCCGCGACCGCTGCTTTCGGCACCTTGTGGCCGAGCGATTTGAGGTATCCGGTCAGCCTGTTGACGGAATACCGCGACGCCGTGTTGTCGACCAGCCATCGGGCCAAGTCGGCGACGGCTTTCGGGTGCGGGACGTCGTGCCGCTCCACCAGATCGCGGAACAGGATGGTATGGAAGTACTCCTGATGGATCCTGATCCGCAGGTTGCGGTCGAGCCCGACAGTTTCCGGGAATCCCCCAGTTTCCCAGTATTCCTCGAAGGCGTTGCGGATCCGGAGCCGGTTCTTCGTCGAGAGCGCCGCACGGTTCGCGATGCCTTTGGCATCGAGGAATTCGCGGAACGAGAAGGGAAACATCTCCCAGGACAGCGCTCTGCCCCGCATCTGGGTCGCGATCTCCCGCGACAGCATCTGCGCCGAGGAACCCGTCAGGTACACCACGCACCGCTCGGTGCGCAACACGCGGTCGATGAACGGCTCCCATCCGTCGACTGCTTGGATCTCGTCGAAGAAGCAATAGATCGTCTCGGTGTTCTTCTTGTCCGGATAGAGAGAGTAGTACGCCTCGGTGATCAGCGAGATGTTGTCATGGCGCAGGAAGTGCAGCCGGTCATCGAACAGGTTCAAGTACAGGATGTTCCGGCGCGATACGCCCTCGTCCAACAGCCCTTGGATGACCTGGAACAGATACGTCGACTTGCCGCTTCGCCGCACGCCGATGCACACGGCGGCCTTGCCGCGCACGGGTTCGATGCGCAGGTGCCGGGACACCCCGGTCTGCAACTCGGATTCCTGGAAATCCAGGATGAGCGATTGCAGCGTCCCGAACATCTCCTCACTCCTGGTCATAATTATTACCGGTATTCCTTTAAACTGGTCATTATTATAGCCGGTTTGGCGAAAGCCGTCAACCGGCGCCTTGGGGATCGCCTGTTGGCTTGCACGTATCGGGACGTTATGCTCCCGCCGGTCACAAGTCCCCATCGACCGAACCGAGGAGAGCGCCGTGCGCATCCGTTCCGTTCCGACCATCCTTTCGGCCCTGCTTGTCTCAATCACCACATGCATCGCGATGACTCCGTCCGTGGTCGCCGGCCCCCCACCCACGGATCCCCAGGTCGACTTCCCCTACCTCGCCCTGCCCCCCTCGGCCTCCGGCGGCGCCGCCGGCGCCTTCGCCAACCCGGCCGCGTGGGCGGCGGCGGACCGCGCCTCGGCCGCCTTCTGGTGGACCGACCCCGCCGGCCGCGGCGACCGCTTCGACGATTGGGGCTTCAGCTGGGGCCACCGCCTGGGCCTCGCCGCGCAGCACCGCAGCTTCGACGCCCCGGGCGGCGAGCGCGGCGCCACGGACTGGCAGCTCGGCTTCGCCTTCGGCGACGGGCGCAACCACACCGCACTGGCCTACCGCTGGAGCGGCGGCGACGACGAACTGCGCCGCGAGAAGGCCTTGGTCTTCGGCCACCTCCTGCGCCCCGGGCGCGCCCTCGCGCTGGGCGTGACCGGCATCGAGTCCCTCGAATCCGACAGCCGCGCCGCCCTGGCCGACGTTTCGTTGCGACCGCTGGGCACGCCGCTGCTGACCGTCTTCGCCGAATACGCGCTGTCCGACGGGAAGAACTGGGACGACGACGTCGCCGGCCTGGGCCTGGCCGTCCAGCCGCTGCGCGGCCTGCGGCTGGGCCTGCGCGCCCGTGAGCGCGACGGCGACTGGAACACGACCTGGAGCCTGGGCGTGACGCTGAACGGCCTGGGCCTGGGCGTCCTACCCGCCTTTGACGACGGCGGCGAGCGCACGGGCACGACCTGGCTCGTGGAATCCGACCCCCCGCGCGCGCCGCTGCCGCGGGGCCTGCTGCCGAACCCGCTGGCGCGCGCCGCGCCGCCGCGCGTCGCGGTCCTGAATCTCGAGAACAAGGTGCTGACCTACCAGAAGCCGCGCCTGTTCGACGACACCCGCATCGCCTGGCTCGACCTGCAGCGCATGCTGGACGCCGTGCGCGACGACCCGCGGCTCGACGGCGTGGCCGTGAACCTGGCCGGCCTGCGCGGCCGGCCGTCGCTGCTGTGGGAACTGCGCGAGCGCCTCGCCGATCTGCGGGCGCGCGGCAAGACCGTCGACGTGCACCTCGACCGCGCCGGCATGCTGCTCTACCCGGTCGCCGCGGTGGCCGATCGCCTGACCATCGACCCCGAGGGCGGGCTCGAGCTGCCCGGCGTCGAGCTGAGCCGCACCTACCTGCGCGGCCTGCTGGAGAAGCTGGGCCTGGGCTTCGAGGCCCTGCAGTACTTCGACCACAAGACCGCCGTCGAGGTCCTCTCGCGCACCGACATGTCGCCCGCCGACCGCGAACAGCGCGGCCGCATCACCGACGTCATCTACGAGTGGGCGCGCGCGGCCACGGCCGAGGGCCGCCGCCTCGAACCGGCCGCCTTCGATTCGATCGTCGACGACGAGGTCATGCTGTCCGCCCAGCGCGCCGTGGCCCTGGGCCTCGCCGACAGCACCGCCCGCTGGCACGACCTCTCCGAGCGGCTGCAGCAGGACCGCGGCGCGGTCCTGGCCGGCGTCGACCCGCAGTTGCTGCGCGACCACCCCGACGACCGCTGGGGCCGCCGGCCGGCCGTGGCCGTGGTCTTTGCGGTCGGCGAGTGCGCCATGGACACCGGCATCAGGGGCCGCAGCACCGCCGCGGCCCTGCACGCCCTGGTCGGCGACCCCGACGTCAAGGCGGTGGTGCTGCGCGCCGATTCCCCGGGCGGCGATCCCCTGCCCAGCGACCTGGTGGCCGGCGCCATCCGCGCCCTGCGCGACGCCGGCAAGCCGGTCGTGGTCAGCCAGGGCGACGTCGCCGCCTCGGGTGGCTACTGGATCAGCATGAACGGCACCGAGATCCTCACCACGCCGCTGACGATCACCGGCTCGGTCGGCGTGATCTCCGGCTGGCTCTGGGACGAGACGATGCACGAGAAGGCCGGCGTCGCCGCCGACGGCGTCGCGCGTGGCCGCCACGCCGACATGAACCGCGCCGTGCGCTACCCGCTGGGCTTCGACGTGCCGGCGCGGCCGCTCTCGCCGCAGGAATCGGGCCTGGCCCGCGAGCGCATCCTCGAGATGTACGACCGCTTCGTGGTCGCCGTCGCCGCCGGCCGCGGCCTCGACGAGGCGCGGGTGCGCGAGATCGGCGGCGGCCGCGTCTGGATGGGCGCCGACGCCGTCGAGCGCGGCCTCTGCGACGGGATCGGCGGCCTCGGCGACGCCATCGCCCGCGCCCGCGAACTGGCCGGGATCGCCCCGGACGAGCCCGTCCGGCTGCGGGAGTTCCCGCCGCGTCCCTTGCTGGAGCTGCCGAAGCTGGGCCTGCCGCTGCCCGGGATGGCGCTGAACCTGGCGTGGCCGCGCCCGCACGTCGTGGCGGCGCCGCTCGAGGCGCCGGCCGACCCCGGCCTGGAGTTCCTGCGCCTGGTCGGGGAGTCCCGCGGCCGCCCGCAGGCGCTGCTGCCGCCCGACGCGCTGCCCGACGGCTGGCGCGGCGAGCCCTGACCCGATTCCGCGGGCTGCTTGATCTCGCGGGGCCGATGGCGCATACTTCGCCGCCGGCGCCGCAACCGCCCGCCGCACCGTCACGACCCGGCCCCGGCCGGAGCAGAGGAAGGAAACGGACATGAAGAAGCTCAGGCTCTTGGCAATCGTGGTCCTCGTCGCGGCCATGGCCGGCTGCGTGCAGATCAAGATGGCGACCGACATCGCCAAGGACGGCAGCGGCACCTACACGATGACCTATTCGGTGTCGCAGGAAGTGGAGCAGACCCTCGCCGAATTGAGCGCGCTCGGCGGCGAGATGGCCGCGGAGATGGACGAAGCTCCCGACTTCGCCGACTTCGACCGCGACGAGTTCGCGGCCAAGATCGGCAAGCACGGCGTCAAGCTCGTCTCGTACGCCAACGACGTCGTGGACGGCCGCCGCAACGTCGAGATGAAGCTCAGCTACCCGGACCTGGAGTCGTTCTCCGAGGGCGTCGGCGGCACCTTCGGCGGCAGCGGCCTGAAGATCATCAAGCACGGCGACGGCAACTACGAGCTCGCCTCCTACGAGCTCCCGACTCCCGAGAAGTCGGACGCCGCGAAGGACGCGGCGCAGGAAGACATGAACGCCGCCATGCAGAACGCCGCGAAGTCCATGGAACTGATGGGCCGCCTGATGGCGCACATTTCCGAGATGTCCATGGCCGTCGCCATCACGCTGCCCGGCGACGTCGTCGAGAGCAACGCCCACCGCGTCGAGGGCCGCACCTGCATCTGGGAGATCAACGCCAACAACATGATGCAGGC
>JAURXS010000090.1 GCA_030654305.1 bacterium
ACGGGCCCGTCGGGCGGCTGCCGGTGGTCGTGATCCCCGGCGTCACGGTGTCGTGGCGGATCGCCGCCTCGGCGGGCACCGCCGGCATCGCCGTCCCGGCGACGATCGTCGCCCAGCTGATCGACGCCTACGGCAACCCCACCGCGGACGCCGGCGTCCCGCTGACCTTCATCGCCTCCCCGGCGACACTGGGCGCGTTCGCCGCCCCGTCGACGCAGAGCGGCGCCGACGGCCGGGCCACCGCCGTCTTCCAGCCCTCCGGCCTGGCCGGCGTGGTGACGCTCGACGCCGCCTCGCCGTCGTTCCCCGTCGAACCGGTCCTGCTGCAGCTGCGCGACGTGGCCGTCGAGACGGACCCCGACTGGCGGAACGAGCCGGAGGACCACAACAGCTTCGACACGGTGGACCTCACCGCCGTGGTGCTGGACAACACGCTGGACGAGCTGCGGCTGGAGATCCCCTTCGTCACGGACTGGGCCGGCGTCCAGCTGCACGTCCTGCTGGAGACCAACGCCGACGCGGGCGGCGCCGCCAGCGACCCCTTCGTGATGCCCGTCAACTACGGCCACGCGCTGCGGCCCGACTACGCCCTGACCTCGAAGTACTCCGCCAACGACTACGGCGACTTCCGCAAGGCGTCCGGCGCGGGCTGGCAGTTCTGGAGCACCGCCACGGCGACCTTCGAGGACTCCCCCGGCACCAACAACATCCAGGACAGCTGGGTCGAGATCACGGCCGACGCGGTGCGCATCACCATCCCGTTCGCGGCCCTCGGCGGCGCGCCCGATTCGCTGCGCTGCGAGGTCTACGCCACGCAGGAGGACGGCGGCCAGAAACGCTCGGCCTTCGACTCGGTCCCGCCCGACGCCACCCTCGACCTGGACTTCGACTACCTCGACCCGCAGGCGGGCGACTGGGAGTCGACGGTGCTGCCGACCACGCTCTCCGCCTGGGGCCGCACCTACGTGGTGAAGACCGACTTCCCCACGCCGCCGACGGTGACCGAGGCCGCCGCCGCGCCCGCCGAGCTGGCGGCCGGCTCCCCCTACGTGCTGACCGCCCGGGTGCAGGACGCCGGCGACGGCGTCGGCGACGTGCTGGCCGACCTCTCGGCGACGGCGGGAGCCGCGCTCGCGCGCATGCACGACGACGGCGAGACCGCCCACGGCGACGCCTTCGCGGGCGACGGCGTCTACAGCCTGCGCGCGACGGTCCCTCCGGGCAGCCCGGGCGGCGAGCGGGAGCTGGCGGTGCTGGCCTACGACGCCGCCAACCGCGTGGCGACGCGCGCCGCGGCGCCGGTGCTGATCACCGCCCAGGTCGAGATCCTGCGCAGCACGCTCGACCCCGAGGGCGACGACCACGGCCCGAACCAGCCGGACCAGGCCCTCAAGTACTACACCTACCCGACCAACGCCGTCTTCGTGCCCGGCGCCTTCGACCTGCGCTCGCTGGACGTGTACGAGACCACGGCCGTGGTGGCCGGGCGGCCGGTCGCGATGCTGGCCTTCGAGATCGGCGTCGGGGACTTCCCCAACCCGGCCGACCCCGGCATGGCCGACTGGAACCCCTCCTACGGCGAGATGAACATCCAGAAGCTGGACCTGCTGATCGACAGCGCGCCGGGCGGCGCGACGACGGGCCTCCCCAACCGCCGCCTGGACCTGCAGCCCTGGAACGCCTGGGACTACGCCGTGATCATGGACGGCTGGTTCAAGGCGCTGGTGCCCTCGCTGGGCCTGAACTCGCTGGACGCCTGGCGCGAGAACGCCCTGCGCAACGACGTCGACATGCAGTTCTCCGGGGACTTCGACCGCAACACGATCACCGCCCTGGTCTCCAAGGCGGCCCTGGGCAACCCCAGCGCCGACGACGTGCGCAACTGGAACATCGCCGTGCTGATGTCGAGCCACGACTTCGGCGGCGAGGAGGTCCTGGGCGGCGTGCGCTGGGTCAACGAGTCGCGCAGCGAGTGGAACTTCGGCGGCGGCCACTACACCGACCGCGACGCCAACGTCATGGACCTGCTGCTCTCCCCGGGCGCCGGCCGCCAGCCGGGCCTGCCCCAGGAGCAGATCCTGGACTACGACCGCCCCGAGGCGCTCGACCGCCTGAACCAGGGCCTGGCCGCCTGCTCCCTGGAGATATCCGCCTTCGAGGACACCGGCCCGCCGGTGATCCGCATCGTCAAGGACTACGGCGAGGTCGTGCGCCGCACGCCGCTGCGCGACGCGCCGATCGCCTTCACCCTGGAGATCAGCGACGACTACGCCGTCGACCACGCCACCTTCCGCTACCGCCCGAGCAACGCCGCCGGCGGCTGGTCGGCGGAGTCGCCCATGGGCTACGTGGGCGACGACCTGTGGAGCGTCGACATCCCCGCCGACTGGCTGGACGCGAACCTGGTCTTCTCGCCCGTCGACGGCACGCGCTACCTGGAGTTCCAGGTGGAGGCCGTCGACGCCAGCGCCGAGCACAAGACCACCGTCTCGCCGGTGACCACCATGCAGATCGAACAGACGGCCGAGAGCCTGCGCCTGTTCGCGCCGCTGGTCGCGGGCGAGGTGCGGTTGCGGCAGGTGGAAGGTTCGACGCTGGTGCTGGACGACGTCCTGCGCGGCCTGCTCGTCGAGCTCTACCGCGACGGGACGGGCTCGACCCTGACGGCCGACAGCCTGTCCAGCGTCCTGGAACTCGCCTGGGAACTGCGACGGGTCCCGGACGGCGTGCGCTCCGCCCCCGCCACCACCGAGGCGCGGCCGCTGGGCGTGACCCGCGAGGTGCGCCTGGATCTCGGCGGGGCGGCCGGGTCCCTGCTGCCGGATCTGCCGCTGGACGGCCGCCTGCCCGGCCCGCTGTCGCTCACGCTGCACTACATGCAATCCGACCTGCCGGCCGGCGCCGACGAGGACCAGGTCGCGGTCTTCGAGTACCACGCCGCGGCTAACCGCTGGGTCCTGGTCGGCGGCAACGTCAACCCCGACGGCAACGAGGTCACCGTCAACACCGACCACGCCGGGACCTACGGCCTGTTCTGGGCCCGCGACCTCGGCTACGACACGGGCGAGGTCGTCTCCGGCGTCACCATCTCGCCGAACCCGTTCTCGCCCAACGGCGACGGGCTCTACGACCAGACCACGATCAGCTTCTACCTCGACCGCGAGGCCTCGATCACGCTCGAGGTCTACAACATCGACGGCAAGCTCAAGACGCGGCTGCAGGAGACCGTCTCCTACACCGGCGACGACGACGCCCAGGGCCGCCCCCGCCGCGTCGCCGGCCTGATCTGGGACGGCACCGACGCCAACGGCGACCCGGTCCCGTACGGCGTGTACGTGCTGCGCCTGCTGGCCACCTACCAGGTGGGCGGCGGCAACCGCACGATCGGCAGCAACCATCCCGTGGCGGTGATCCGATGAGAAGAACCACGACGCGGCGGGCCCTGCTCGCCCTCCTGCTGGTGCTCGGCGCCGCCCAGGCGGCCCACGCCGACTTCCGCCACGCCCGCCTGGGCGCGCGGCCGCGGGCGCTGGGCTCGGCCTTCACGGCCTTGAGCGACGACCCCAACGCGGTGTTCTGGAATCCCGCGGGCCTGTCGCGCGACGACCGGACCTCCCTCACGCTCTGCCGGGCCTGGGCGTACTCGGCCGAGGGGATCCGCGACGACGACCTGATCGTGACCTCGCCGGACCTGTGCGGCCTGCGGGTGGGCCTGGGCATCATCCGCGTGGGCATCGACGACCTGCTCTACGAGGACACCTACGCCCTGGCCGGCGCGATGCGCGCCCCATGGATCGAAGGGCTCTCGTTCGGCGTGACGGGCAAGGTCCTGCGCCTGGCGGCGCCGGGGTACGAGCCGCTGAACGACCCCGCCTACAACGGCGGCGACATGGACTTCGCCGTGGACCTGGGCTTCCTCTACGACAGCGGCCGGGCCTGGACCCTGGGCGGCGTGGTGCAGAACCTGAACGAGCCGTACCTGCAGCTGCTGGAGACGACGGTCGACCCCGACCCCGTGTACAGCACCATCGCCCTGGGCGGCAGCTACCTGTTCCGCGAGACGCTGCGGGTCAGCGGCGACGTGCGCAGCCGCGAGGGCGGCTGGGGCGACACGACGCTGCACGGCGGCGCCGAGATCTGGTTCTTCGACGCGCTGGCCCTGCGTGCCGGCCTCGCCGCCGGCCAGGTGACGATGGGTTTCGGCCTGCAGGACGTGCGCTGGCAGCTCGACCTGGCCCTGGAGTCCGTCGAGCACGTCGGCAACGTGTACATGCTCTCTTTCACGGTGAGGGACTGACGTGAAGTCAAGCTGGCGACGCTGCGCGCTCCCGCTGCTGGCGGCGGCCCTGACGGCCGCCGCCGCGGCGACCGCCGCGGCGGCGACGAAGCTCGAGGGGTACTACTCGATCTGGTCCGCCGCCGACCGCACCGACCGCAACTGGCACTTCGGGATGCCCTCGCACTACGCGGAGCTGAAGTTCCTCAACAACGCCAGCGAGGGCGTCGAGAGCTTCGTCAAGCTGCGCGTCAACGCCAACAGCGACGACGACCGCACGTCGTTCGTCGAGTACTACACGCCGCCCTGGATCGCGGCCGAGGGGCACATCAAGTTCCGCAGCAAGAGCACCGAGACGATCCTCTTCTCGCGCCAGAACCACTTCTGGATCAACGACGAGCCGCTGTTCGGCCTGGTCAGCGACGGCAAGCTGAAGAACGACAGCTACGGCCCGCAGTCCCAGGGCGTGCGCTTCGAGTTCTGGGACCGCAAGCTGCCCTGGCTGGGCACCTGGGGCGGCACGGCGATCTACAGCGACGACGGCGGCACCCACAACTGGGGCCAGGGCGACGTGCGCGACGGCGTCGACTCCTGGATCGTGCGCGTGCGCAACCGTTCCTGGGGCGACCGCCTGGTGGGCGGCCTGATGTTCCTGCGCAAGGACTGGACCGACACCGGCGCGCCGCTGGCGACCTCGCGGCTCGGCCTGATGAACAACCAGGTCTACGAGGCCGACCTGGCCTTCTTCCCTCACGACCTGGTCGCCGACGGCCTGCACCTCGGCCCGCTGGACCTGGAACAGTCGCGCTGGACGCTGGAGTACGCGGTGAGCCGCGTGCCCTACCAGGAGCACGTCAGCGGGCACTCCACCGAGCAGAACCGCCTGTTCGGCGCCGAGGTGCGCGACATCCACGTCGGCAACCTCATCCTGCACGGCTGGTACCACGACGCCGGCGAGAACTTCCGCGACTTCCTCTCCGGCCGCTGGGACGACGAGCGCAAGTACAACCGGATCACCCAGCACGCCGAGGGCGTCTTCTTCGTGCCGCGCAAGGCGATCACCGCCAAGGTCGCCTACGACAAGGAGCGCCTGCGGGTCCCGGACGAGATCGGCTTCGGCCTGCGCCCGGCCGAGACCTGGTACGGCGAGGTCTACGTCGAGTTCATCAAGGGGTTCAAGGGCAAGACCATCTACAAGCGCTGGCACGGCTTCGACGCCGACTCCGACGTCAACGCCTACGCCACCTACCCCGACCTGTTCGCCGAGCTGTCGGTCGAGAACTTCCTGGCGAAGATCCGCCTGCAGTTCCGCCTGCACGACTTCGACACCTTCCGCGAGTCGAGCGCCTACGGCTTCGACATGAACGTCAACATCACCGACAAGGTGAAGGGCTACCTGCGCATGCTCGACGCCCGCGACAGCGTCGAGGCGCGCCAGACGGCCTTCGCCCAGCTGAAGTACGACCTCGGCTACGGCGCCGAGTTCTACTTCGAGTACGGCGACCCCGGCCAGTCCGACAACATCGTCTGGACGGACTGGTTCATCGGCTTCGTGGATCCGGACGCCAGCCGCGCCCCCGGCAGCCGGCTGTTCAAGGACCGCCTGGCGATGTCCTTCCGGACCTGGTTCTGACCGACGCCGCGCGGCCCGCGGGCCGCCTGTCCCCGCCGGCGCCGCCGGCGAGACCCGATAGGGAGCACACGATGCGCAAGCACGATCCGATCCTCCTGGCCGCCGTCCTGCTGCTCGCGACCCTGCTGTCCGCCGCCCCGCCGGCGGCCGCGGCCGTCAAGAGCGTGCCCGTCGGCGTGAAGTTCACCCACCAGGCGCCCGGCGCGGGTGCGGTGAACCTGGCCGGCTCGTTCAACGGCTGGGACGCCCAGCGCCACCCCCTCACCGACGAGGGCGGCGGCGTCTGGTCGATCGTCATGGCGCTGAAGCCCGGCAAGTACGAGTACAAGTTCGTCGTGGACGGCGCCTGGTTCGCCGACGCGGAGAACCCGGACTCCACGCCCGACTCCTACGGCGGCACCAACTCCGCGATCCAGGTGGGCGACGACGGCAAGCTGGTCGCCGTGGCCGCCTCCGCCGCGAAGGCGCCCCCCGCCACGACGCTCAACCCGAAGCTGACCTACAGCGGCCGCTACCTGGGGCGCTACCTGGCCTGGAAGGACCGCGACGGCGACCCCCGCTTCCGAATGGAGCGCCCCGAGCAGAACGTCGACCTCAACTTCGACACCAAGGTGAGCGACGTCGTCGACGCCTACACCCGCCTGCGCCTGGACAACACGACCAACGTCGTGCTGAACAACATCCACGCGCAGCTCGACGAGGGCGCGGTCGACGTCCACCCCGGGCCCTACCGGGTCCTGGGCTACTGGGACATGGAGGCCCTGCAGCTGGGCGATCCCCTGAGCAGCGGCGGCGACGTGGACCTGCCCGGCACGATCCTCGACGACCACCTCATGGCGGGCAAGGGCACCGCCGGCGTCGTGGTCAGCGGCGCCCCCTTCGGCCTGCTGTACGAGGGCTTCTTCGCCGACGTGCACGACGCGGACTACTACAACGACATCAACCTCTACGACAACACCGGCCGCGACATCTTCGGCTCGCGCCTGTCCCACCGGGCGCTGGGGCTGACCTTCGGCGTCCCGCTGTACCTGCAGCGCGAGCTGGTGTGGGTGGACCTGACCAGCCAGCTGGGCCAGCCCGACGGCACCGGCATCGCCGCCCTGGACCGCTACCTGGACCGGACGGGCGACACGAGCGACTGGTTCGAGCTGGACCGCCTCGACATGCGCCTGGGCTTCGACCTCACGCGCGAGCTGTCGGGCGGCCGCGGACGCGCCCAGCTGGAGTGGCTGTACGCGGCGGCCGACGAGCGCTTCGTCACCGGCAACCGCACCGGTTTCAACAGCACCAACGGCCAGGTCGACGTCGACCTCGCCACGCGCGCCTTCCGCATCTGGCACGCCTCGCTCGAGCAGACCCTGCGGCCCGGCCGCTCGGTGAACGTCGAGCACACCTACGTGTCCGAGAGCGGGGCGCAGCCCGGCGAGGTTTCCACGGGCTTCCTGTTCCTGGACCAGGCCAGCGCCAGCAACCGCGTCTACATCGGCATCGGTGCGGCGCGGCCCTCGCAGACGACGGAGTACACCGAGCTGACCTGGCGCGAGGAGGCCGAGGACCGCAGCCACCTGCTGTGGGTGCAGCGCTCCGCCGCCACCGCCGACTTCGCCGCCGCCGGCCGCGCCGCACCCGACGGCGGGGCGACGGCCGACGCGACGGTCTGGACGGTGGCGACCCGCCACACCGTCGGCACGCCGGGCGACACCTGGGGGCTGTGGGACCTGGAGGGCGCCTGGACGGACGCCGACGACGACATCGCGTCGATCCACGGGCACACCCTGGAGGGCATCCTGCGCGCCGACCGGCAGGTCTCGCGGCGCATGCACGCGCTGCTGAACCTGCGCTGGATCGACTACAACGTGGACGACGTCGGCGGCGGCGACGACGATTTCTTCGCGCCCTGGCTCGGCCTGCAGTACCTGCCCAGCCCGCGCCTGGACGTGACCTTCTTCTACGGCGTGGACCCGCTCGACTTCGGCATCGACTACGACGGCCGCGAGATCGGCCGCTGGCGCTACCGCCGCCAGTACGTGCAGGACCACGCGGGGACCACGAACCTCGACGCCGAGCGGGCGCTCGCGGACGTCCAGGTCATGGGGATCCGCGCCAACATGCGCTTCTAGGAACGGGAGTGAGATGAGCAAGCACCGACGTCCGCGACTGCTGCGCCCGGCCACCCTGCGCCTGGCCGTCCTGGGCCTGGCCGCCCTGATGCTGCTCGGCGGCTGCGGCTACATGCGCGTGATCCGCACCCGCGTCCCGCCGCCGAAGCGCCTGGACGACGGGCTGGTCCGCTTCTTCTACGAGGCGCCCCAGGCCAAGCACGTCAACCTCTGCGGCAACTGGGACGAGAACGACTGGTGCGGCACCCGCGGCACCGGCCGCTTCGACCACGAGCTCGGCGCCATGCAGGACGACGACGGCGACGGCGTCTGGGAGATCGAGATCCGCCTCGAGCCCGGCCGCTACGAGTACAAGTACGCCGTCGACTGGGGCATGCGCTGGGAGCAGGACCCGAGCAACCCTACCGGCAGGGACGACGGGTTCGGCGGGCAGAACTCGATTTTAATCCTGAAGTAACTCCATCGAGACGAGCGTGACAGGGGACGCGCTCCGGGCACCTCGTGTGCCCGGAGCGCTTGGCCTTCCGGCCTTTCCGCCATCCTGGCTTCAAGGCCTTCAGGACACCCCTGTCACGCTCGTCTCGATGGGGGGCAGGCGGGGATTGCGAGTTGACTGGAGGCGGGCTGGGCTATATTGTGCATATGCACATTACGAGGAGGACTTGTGCCACGGCCCTGCAAACACCGCTGCTGCCGGCGCTACGACGCGGATCGGGTCTACAAGCCCCGGGGAGTCCCGATGCACGAGTTGGGCACGACGCGGCTGGCGCTGGACCAGTTCGAGGCCCTGCGGCTGTGCGACCTCGAGGGGCTGGACCAGGCGGCGGCCGGCGAGCGGATGGGCGTGTCCCGGGGCACCGTCCAGAGGCTTCTGAAGAGCGCGAGAAGGGACCTGGTCGCGGCGATCCTGCGCGGCGACGCCCTGCTGGTCGCGCTCGCACCACGGGAGGATTGACATGAAGGTCTGCATCCCCACCAACGAGGGCACCGGCCTGGCCGACACGCTGTGCGGCCACTTCGGCTCGGCGCCCTGGTTCACCCTGTGCGACAGCGAGAGCGGCGAGGTGGAGGTGCTGCGCAACACCAACGCCCACCACTCCCACGGCACCTGC
The DNA here is from genome assembly GCA_030654305.1 of bacterium. Lineage (NCBI taxonomy): Bacteria > bacterium. Next base: position 9,142 of record JAURXS010000090.1, read on the forward strand.
CACCCGCTGAGCCAGCTCGACGGGCAGCGCTTCGACGCGCTCGTGTGCCTGGGCATGGGACGGCGAGCCCTGGACATGCTCAACGCCCAGGGCCTCAAGGTCTACCGGCCCAGCGCCGCCACGGTCGGCGAGGTGCTGGCGGAGATCCGCGCCGGGTCGCTGCGCGAGCTCGACGCCGCGCACGCCTGCGGCGGGCACGGGCACGGCCCCCACCCGCACGACGCCTGACCGGGCTGCGAAGGCGGCACGGATGAAGGAAGCCCGGCGCGTCCCCCGACGCGCCGGGCTTCACCATGTCGGTCCGGGCGCGGGCCTAGTTCGCCAGCACCGCCCCGCTCATCGCGGGCAAGGTGACCTCGACGTCGCCCTGGCCGAGGTCCAGGGTGCGGCCGCTGGTCAGCGACCCGCCCTCGACGCTCGGGAACCAGTCCGGCCCGGCCACGACCTTGTAGACCGTGCTGCCGTCGGCGGGCAGCGCCGCGGCCAGCTGCGCCGCGGTCAGGGTCAGGGTGACCGGCTGCGCGCCGTTGTTCAGCAGCACGACGGCGCCCTTGGTGCCGAGCCGGCGGGCGAAGGCGTAGAGCGGGCCCTCGGCCGCGAGCGTCGCGAACTCGCCGCGCGCGAGCACCTGGTGGTCGCGGCGGAAGCGCGTGATGGTGCCGTAGTAGTCGCGCAGCTTCGCCTTGCGCGGGTCGTTCTCGTAGCGCCAGTCGAAGGGGCGGCGGCAGTCGGGGTCCTTGTCCCCCTCCATGCCGATCTCGTCGCCGTACCAGATGTGCGGCATGCCCACGTAGGTCATGGCGAACATCGCGGCCAGCATCTGGCGGCGGACGTCCTTGCTGGTGGTCAGGAAGCGCACGGTGTCGTGGCTGTCGATGAGGTTCATCATCGTCTGCACCGACTGCGGCGGGTAGACGAAGCGGCCCGGGGACAGCCGCTGGTCGAAGGTCGCGGCGTCGATGCGGCTCTGGCCGAAGAACTCCATCACGGGGTCGCGGAAGTACTTGTAGTTCATCGTGGCGTCGAAGCAGTGCGGCCCGATCCAGCTGCCGGCGTTGCCCCAGATCTCGCCCACCAGCCAGCTGTCCGGCTTGATGCGCTTGCAGGCGGCGTTGAACTCCTCCCAGAACCAGAACGGCACCTCGTTGGGCACGTCCAGGCGGAAGCCGTCGATGTCCAGGTCGCCCAGCCAGTACTGCGCGACGCTCAGCACGTAGTCGACCAGCGGCTGGTTGACCTGGGCCTGCGCGCGGTCGCTGACCCCGTTCTCGGCGCTGTTGGGGCGCGAGAGGTCCCAGTTCAGGTTCGGGTGCAGCCCGAAGCCCCACCAGCAGTCGTAGTAGTCGGCCGCCGTGAAGTCGCGCGAGGCCGGCAGCGGCCAGCGCTTGAACTCGTACCAGTTCCAGTACGGCGAGTCCTTGCCCTTCTCGACCGCGTCGCGGAAGGCGTAGTGCCAGTTGCCGGTGTGGTTGAAGGCCATGTCCACCACGATGCGGATGCCGCGGCCGTGCGCGTCCTGCACGAAGGCCTTGAAGCCCGGCTCGTCGGCGAAGTGCGGGTCGACCGTGTTGTAGTCCACCGGGTCGTACTTGTGGTTGCTCATCGCCTGGTTCAGCGGGTTGAAGTAGATCACCGTCACGCCCAGGTCCTGCAGGTAGTCCAGCTTCTCGCGCACGCCGGCGATGTCGCCGCCGTAGAACGAGTAGTAGTCGGGCTTGCCGTCGGTGCGGTAGGGGCTGCGCACCAGGCCGGAGGCGTCGTTCCAGTCGGCGACCAGGTGGAAGTACTCGCCGTTGGTCGTGCCCGAGGCGGGCAGCTTGTTGACGCCCTGGTACCAGGCCTCCGAGAAGTCGGGGTCGTTGGCGGGGTCGCCGTTGCGGAAGCGGTCGGCGAAGATCTGGTAGATCACGCCGTCCTTGGCCCAGTCGGGGGTCAAAAACGGCGGGTGGACGGCGCGCGTGTAGCGAAAGGCCGCCGCGGGCCGCTCCGGCGACGGGCCGGCCGCGCCCAGCCAGGCCTGCGCCGCGCCGTCGGCGTAGCGCACGGCGTACTCCAGGACGGAGTCCGCCCCGGGCAGCGTCACGCGTGTGCGGTAGTACTGGTAGGCGGGGTCGTGCTCGGCCTCGGTCATCGGCGCGGTCCGCCAGTCGCCGCCGTCGACGCGGTAGGACAGCTCTACGCTCTCCACGTCGTTCAGGTGCGCGCGGGCGGTCAGCTCGATCTCGGTCTCGGTCAGGGGGTTGCAGGTCGAGTAGTCGAAGACCGGCTCGAGGTCGTCGGTGTAGACCTTGCCGTCGCCGCGGGCGATGGCCACGGCCGAGAAGCTGTCGTCCACCTCGAGCACCGAGTTCTGGCCGCCGAAGCCGTCGTCGCGGCCCTCAGGGTTGGCCGGGTCCTGCTTCCACTGGCCGTCGACCACGAACTTGTACTGGTAGCTGCCGGGCTGCAGCAGCAGCGAGGTCTCCCAGACGCCGTCGCCGTCGGCGTCCGCCAGGCGCTGCTTGCTGTCGTTCCAGTCGTTGAAGGTGCCGGCCAGGAACACGTCCTTGGCCGACTTGCCCGCCGCGTACTTGAAGGGCACGGTGCGGGTGCCCGTGGCGGCGCGGACGGCGGCCGATTCGGCCGCCTTCAGGGGCGCCGCCCCCGCCTTGACCACCACCAGGGAGTTGTTGCCGCCGAAGCCGTCGGACTCGACCGCGGCGTTGCCCGGGTCCTGCTGCCAGTTGCCGTCGACCACGAACTTGTACTGGTGGTTGCCGGGGGCCAACGGAACCACGGCGCTGTACGTGCCGTCGTTCTCGGGGTCGGTCAGGCGCAGGGCCGCGTCGCTCCAGCCGTTGAACGAACCGGCCAGGAACACGTTCTGCACGCCCGAAATGACCGGCGTGTAGGTGAAGGTGACGTCGACCGGGGCGCCGCCGGCGGCGGGCGCGGGCGTGGGCGTGGACACGGGAGCGGGCGCCGGCGCGACGGCGGCACCGCCCGCGCCCACGGTGATCACGGAGTTCTTGCCGCCGAAGCCGTCATCGACGGCCTCGGGGTTCTGCGGGTCCTGCTTCCAGTTGCCGTCGACGACGAACTTGTACATGTAGCGGCCGGGGGCCAGCTCCACGTCGGCGGTGTAGACGCCGTCACCGT
>JAURXS010000091.1 GCA_030654305.1 bacterium
CTGGCCGGTGGCGCTCTGGGGCAGGCCATCGACGCCCAGGCAGGCGTCGAGCGGACGGCACGGGGCGTCGGTGCGGTCGAAGTCGAAGAGCGTGCCGCCATAGTCGCGGCAGGGATCGACGGCGGGACCACCGCCTCCCCAACCCAGACCGTCGACGAAGATCAGCAGCGCCCGCCGCGGACGCACGGCGGGGTCGGGAGCGCGGCCCCCGACCCCGTCCGTCGTGTCGCTCGTCGGCGGCAAGGCCTTACTTGCCGTGCTTCGCCAGGTAGGAGGCGACGCCCTTGGCGTTGGGGCTCATGGCCTCCTCGCCCTTGTGCCAGCCCGCGGGGCAGACCTCGCCGTGCTTCTCGAGGTGCTGCAGGGCGTCGACCATGCGCAGCGTCTCGTCGATGTTGCGGCCGAGGCCCAGGTTGTTGACCACCAGGTGCTGGATGACGCCGCCCTTGTCGATCAGGAAGGTGCCGCGCAGGGCGATGCTGTCGTTGAGCAGGACGCCGTAGTCGCGGCTGATCTGCTTGGTGAGGTCGGCGACCAGCGGGTACTGGACCTGGCCGATGCCACCCTGGTCGACGGGCGTGTTCTTCCACGCGAGGTGGCTGAACTGGCTGTCGATCGACACGCCGATGACCTGAACGTCGCGCGCCGCGAACTCCTTGAGCTTGCGGTTGAACTCGATGATCTCGGTCGGGCAGACGAAGGTGAAGTCGAGCGGGTAGAAGAACAGCACCACGTACTTGCCGCGGTAGTCGCTGAGCCTGAAGCCGTCCTTGACGCTGTTGTCGGGCATGACGGCGGTGGCGGCGAAATCGGGGGCCTGCTGGCCGATGAACTGGGACATGGACCCTCCTGGGTGAGCCGTTCCGGCTCGGGGATGCGCGGCGGGGCCGCGGTCGACGGACGTGTTCTCTCAAATCGCGGACAGAAGCTAGCGGCATTCGGGAGGACCCGCAAGGGCGCGGGGGCGCGCAAAAACAGCGAGCCGCCCGTCGGGCGGCTCGCCGTCGCTGTGGTACCCCCTACGGGACTCGAACCCGTGTTACCGCCGTGAGAGGGCGGCGTCCTAGGCCACTAGACGAAGGGGGCACTAGCTGTCCGACAGCCCGTGGGCCGTCGCTGTCTTCCATGGTTGCCCGGGGAGGATTCGAACCCCCAGATACTGATCCAGAGTCAGCAGTCCTACCGTTGAACGACCGGGCAGCAACGGGCAGGAATATAGAATACGGCCACCCGGAACGCAAGATCCGAGCA
>JAURXS010000092.1 GCA_030654305.1 bacterium
CTGGCCGGGGTTGCCGGGGTCCTCGCCGCCGTTGCGGAACAGCTTGTTGACGCCGTTGTTCGCCAGGTAGATGTCCAGGTCCCCGTCCAGGTCGAAGTCGGCCCAGGACACGCCGTGGCTGGGCAGCGCGTCCGCCAGGACGGGCGTGGTCGCGTCCGTCCACTGGGCCGCGGCGGGTCCGGCGGCGACGGCGAGCAGGATCGACAGCAGGACGACCGCACAGGGGCGGCACGCGGACTTCTTCGTCGGGAACATCATGGATGTCCTTTCCACTGACAGACAGGCGTCGGACGACCACCGCACCTGCGGAGTCGTCCAGGCAGCGCCGTTCAATTCTACACCAAATCTAACTTAATATCATTTATCGGCTGGCGGGGGAAGAACTTGAGCCTCGGAAAAGCCCGAGGCCCAAGCAAGCCGTGGCCATATGAATACCCTATTTTCGTTCCCGGCGCTACCCGAGAGAGGTCCGCATCAGCGGTACCCGAAGATCTCCGCCCAGATGATCAGGACGATCAGGCTCAACCCGATCGTGAGCGCCGTGAAGCCGAATACCTTGAGCGCCCTGACCATGTTCGGCGTCAGGGGGTCGACCAGGTGCTTCTCCAGCTCCCCGGACTCGACCAGTTCGCGGTACTCGCGGGGCCGGTCCGCCTTGAACTCCTCCAGGGACATCCGGCCGGTGAAGATGACCGGGTCCATCGGGAAGCGGTCGGGCCGGAAGTGCGTGTTGAAGAAGTGCACCGTGAAGATGAAGCCGGTCGCCAGCAGCGCCTCGTCGGAGTGGATGATGGTCGCCACGTTGACGAACCAGCCCGGCAACACGCGGGTGAACGCCTCGGGGAACCACAGGATGAGCCCGGACAGGCCGATCATGCCCACGCCCCAGAACACCGCGAAGTAGTCGAACTTCTCCCAGTAGGTCCAGCGCCCGTACTCGGGTCGCGGCCCCAGGCCGACGAACCAGCGGATCGTCTGCACGAATTCCACGCCGTCGCGCTTCTTGGGCATCATCGAGTTGGGGCCGGCCAGGAATCCCGCCCAGCCCAGGCCGGACTGCTTCTTGCGCCAGAAGATGTCGATGATGTGGCGCGTGAAGTAGAAGAACGTGATCAGCGCGCAGAGGCGGTGGATCACGCCGGTGCCCTGGAAGCCGCCCAGGGCGTGGGAGATCCACTGCGCCCACCCGAAGTAGGAGAACTTCAGGGTCATGCCGGTGACCGCCAGGCCCAGGAAGCTGACGATCACCAGGATGTGCAGGTAGCGCGGCAGGCGCTGGAAACGGCGGAACTGCTTCTCGCCCGGCTGCTGGTCGCGGCGCAGCTGGCGCGAGTGCTTCAGGGCCATGATCGAGCGCGGCAGCCACAGCAGCGTGTGGATGCCGAAGAAGGCGAAGGTGCCCACCAGCAGCGCCGTCATGAACAGCCACGTGTAGTGGATGAACGGGTACTTGTCCTTGTCGTGGTGTGTGGCGTGGGTCAGGTAGCCGGCGAAACGTCGGTGCGACTCCGGGTGGCACTGGGCGCAGGTGGCCACGATGTTGCCGCGCGAGAGCGACGAGGCCGGGTCGTCCGGCGGCAGGATGTCGTGGGAGCCGTGGCAGTCCTGGCACTTGGCCGTCTCGGTGTAGCCCAGCTTGACGACCTTGCCGTGGAACGTCTCGAAGTAGGACTCCGTGACCTCCTCGTGGCAGTGGCCGCAGGTGGTGACGATCTCGTGCATGAAGCCCTGGGCGTCGGTCTCGGTGATCTCGTGCGAGGAGTGGCAGTCGTTGCACATCGGCAGCAGGACGCCGTCGCGCTCCTGTCCCGTGAAGTGGATGCTGTTGCGGAAGGTCTCGAAGATGCCCTGGTGGCAGCGGGCGCAGGTGTCCACGATCCGGCTGCGGTTGATGGTCGAGCGCACGTCGGTCTGCGGCAGGACGTGGTGGGCCGTGTGGCAGTCGGTGCAGGTCGCCGAGACGACCAGGCCGCTCTGCTGGATGGCCCGCCCGTGCACGCTCTCGGCGTAGTTCTCCACCATGCCCTTGTCGCGGCCGGTGTAGCGGACGTCGGCCTTGCCGCCGGCCCCGTGGCACTCCGCGCACAGCGCGGCGACGTTGCTGACGTACGTGGGCGAGCGGGGATCGAGGTGCAGCCGGGTGCCGTGCGTGCCGTGGCAGGTGCGGCACTGCGGCGCGTCGGGGTCGCCGCGCGCCAGCAGCGT
>JAURXS010000093.1 GCA_030654305.1 bacterium
GGCTCGATCTACGACGGGGTGGGCTGCTTCCTGTGGGAGGACTACGAGGAGACCACGCCGGGGCTCTTCCACGCCTACGTGGTGATCATCGGCGGCACCTGCTATGCCAGCGGACCCGGCGAACTGCTGGTGTGGCACTTCGAGGCCGGCCCGCAGACGGGCGTAACCGAGCTGGCCACTGTCGAGGTGTACCTCTCCGACCCCCAGGCCGACCCTCTGCCCGACCTCTCGCTGGGCGCGGCGACCATCGTGGTGAGCGATCCCGTCACCGGCGCCACGCCGCTGCGGCCCGGGCCGACGTTGCAACTGGCGCCCAACCCCTTCAATCCCCGCACGCAGCTGATCGTCAGTTCGCCCATCGCTTGCGAAGCGCGCCTCGAGGTGCGCGATCTCGCGGGGCGCAGCCTGGGCACACTCTGGAGCGGTACTGTCGGCAGTGCGCCGCTGGCGGTGGCATGGGATGGCATGGATGCCGCGGGAAAGATGCTGCCGTCCGGCGCCTACCTGTTCACGCTCGGCACGGCCGGGCGGCCGCCCGTGGTGGTCCGGGGCACGCTGCTGCGCTGACCGGGGTCGCGGGACGCGACCTCATCCCCGCCGGATCGCCTGCACCATCTGGTCGAGCTGTTGCAGGAACAGCGACCGGTCCTTCGGCGAGAAGGGCGGCGGCCCGCCGCCCACCAGCCCCTGGTCGCGCAGCTGGGACAACAGCTGCCGCGTGGCCAGCGAGTCGCCGACGTTCTCCGGCGTGAAGGGCCGGCCCTTGTGGCCGAGCACCCGGGCTCCCTTGTCGAGGCAGCGCGCCGCGAGCGGGATGTCGCCGGTGACGACGATGTCGTCCTTTTCAGCCAGTTCGACGATGCGGTCGTCGGCCTCGTCGCGGCCCTGCTCCACCACCACGAGCTTCACCTTGCCGCCGGTCGGGTAGCGCATGTAGCTGTTGGCCACCAGGGTGACCGGCAGGTCGTCGCGCTGGGCGACCTTGTAGATCTCGTCCTTC
>JAURXS010000094.1 GCA_030654305.1 bacterium
GCTGGTCGCGGATCAGGGACAGGTTCTGCTTGTGCTGGGTGATGTCGCAGGCGATGCCCTCGACCGAGAGCAAGCGGCCCCGGTCGTCGCAGACCGGGACTTCGAGGATCTCGAAGGTGCGCGCGGTCCCGTCGCGGTGCCACAGCTCGGCCTCGTAGGGCGGCTGCTGTTCTCCCCGCAGGACGGCGCGCGTCCGCGACTCGACCTGCTCGTTGAGGGGGGATTCCGTGAAGCGCCACGGCCTCTCCAGCCGGTACTCGTCGGGCGTGTAGCCGAGCACCTGCTTGACGGAGGGGCTGATGTAGGCCAGGCCGCCGTCGCTCTTCAGGGAGTAGAAGATGTAGCGGTCCTTGAGGCTCTCCACGAGCAGGCGGTAGCGCTCCCGGCTCGACATCAGCTCGTGCGTGCGCTCCTCCACCCGCGATTCGAGCTCCGCGTTCATGAGGCGCACCTGCTCCTCGGCCTCCTTGCGGGAGGCGATGTCGCGGATCAGGGCGCACATGATCTCCTGGTCCTCGAACTGCACGAGGCTGAGCGACGACTCCACCGGCACGATGCGCCCGTCGCGCAGCTGGTGCACCGACTCCTTGCGCAACGACCCGGCGCTTCGCAGCACCTCCCAGAGTCGGGCGAACGTCGCCGGCGTGTACTCGGGGTTGATGTCCTGGGCCGTCAGGGCGCGGAATTCCTCGCTGGAATAACCGTAGTACCGGCAGGCGGTCGCGTTCACGTCCAGGAAGCGCCCCTCGCGCGTGACCCAGAACACGGAGTCGTTGGCGTTGTCGAGGCTGAACGTCTTGAGGCGGAGGTCGCGCTCGTGGCGCACGCGCTCGGAGACGTCCTCGTAGACGGAGACGACCTCGCCGGTGGCGAGCCGGTAGACGTTGTTCTCGCGCCAGGCCGCGACCACGCCGCCGCGGAAGCAGGCGGGTCCGTGATGCTCCGGGGTCCCCGTGCGCCAGACGCGGCGCAGGACGTCGAGCAGGCCGAAGTCGACGGCGCTGGGGAACGTGTCCACCAGGTCGCGCCCCAGGACGTCCTCCCGCCGCACCCCGTCGATGCGCTCGCCCGCCCGGTTCATGTCGAGGAAGCGGAAGCTGTCGCCGTCGACGGATTCGTAGACCGCGACGCCGGCCCACATGTTGTCGAAGAGGCCGCGGTGCCGCGACTCGCTCTGGCGCAGCGCCGCCTCCACCTCGACCCGCCGGGTGACGTCGGTGACGAAGCCCTCGGCGGCGACCAGGGCGCCTGCCTCGTCGTGGACGGCCAGACCCTGCTCCCAGACCCACCTGACCTCGCCCTGACGGGTGACGATCCGGTACTCGATCTCGTAGGAGCGCCCGTCGCGCAGGGCGGCGTCCATGGCCCGCCAGACCTTGTCGCGGTCCTCGGGGTGCACCACGTCGGCGTGGCGGATCTCGATCTCGTCGATCAGTTGGTCGGGGCGCCAGCCGGTCAGCGCGGTGCTCCCCTCGCTGATGAACTCCACCGGCCAGCCGGGCGCGTTGCGGATGCGGAACGCCATGCCCGGCAGGCTCGTGAGCAGGGTCTCGAAGCGGCGCCGCTGCTCGCGCAGCTCCCGGTCGTGCTGCATGTGGCGGGCCACCAGCTCGGCCAGGTGGCAGGCGAACGCGAGCTCCTCGGACCGCCAGGAACGCGGCGCGCCCACGTGCTCGAGGCTGAGCACGCCCGCGACCTCCCCGCGCCGCCGCACGGCCACTTCGATCATCGAGGTGATGCCCCGCGGCCGCAGGTAGCTCTCGCCGATGTCACGTGTCCGGGGGTCCCGCATCGCGTCGCCGGCGTCGATCACGTGACCGGAGCTGATCGCCGCCAGGTAGCCGGGGTAGTCACTGATCCTCACGGTCAGCAGGTCGTCGAGCCTCGCCCCGTCCGGCCCCAGCATCTTCGTGCAGGACAGTTCGTCCGACTCGAGATCCAGTCGCCAGTAGCTGGCGCGAGCGACGCCCAGCGCCCGCACGGCGGTGCGGCAGACGGCGTCCACGACCCGGTCGAAGTCCGTCCCGTTGGCCTCGGGATCGTTGGCTAGGTCCACGGCGTGCCGGAACAGGTCCGGTGGCCGGTTCGCCGCGGTCGGCGGCGGGTTCAGCAGTTCGAGATCGCGACTCAAGGCGGGCGCCTCCCGGGTCAGGAATACCAGGTTCCGTCATCCGGCCATCGGCAGGACGGGGACAGCCTTGAGCCGAATCGACACCCGCGGAACGGCGCCGGCCGGGCGGAACAGCGTTATTTGCCTTGCGATTCAGGATCGATTCAGTAGAATGGCGCCATCGAATCCAGCCTGAGCCGAGCGCCACACCGTGACCCGCAACGCGCCTGTCGGCACTCGACGCCTCGCGCCATCGTGCACCCGACCGCCGGGCCGGCTCCCGGCGACGAGACCGACCCGAACAGGGAGATGAACCCATGGACACAAGGCTCGTGAAACCGCTGCTGCTGCTGCTCCTGATCGCGACCGCCACGTCAGCCGCGGCCACCGACATCTCCGACGAGTACTCGGTCTTCAGCCTGTCGCCCTACGCCGGCGCGACCTTCCTGACGGACGAGCTCGGCATCGAGGACGACCTCATCTTCGGCGGCCGCGCCGCCGTCCAGTTCATGTCCTGGCTGGGCGTGGAGGGCACGTACGGCTTCAGCGACACCGAGCAG
>JAURXS010000095.1 GCA_030654305.1 bacterium
GGGGCGGGGCGAGGCCGAGGTGGGCGCAGGCCCGCTCGGTGGTCTCGCGGCCGCGCGGCGGGCGCTTCAGCAGGCCCGACTGGATCAGGAAGGGCTCCACGACGTCCTCGAGCGTGTCCTGCTCCTCGCCCAGCGACACCGCGAGGTTCTGCAGGCCGTCGGGCCCGCCGGCGAAGTGCTCGACGATCAGCCGCAGGTAGCGCCGGTCCAGCGGCTCCAGGCCGAGCCGGTCGACGCCCAGCCGCGTCAGCCCGTCGTCGGCGGTCTCGCGGTCGATCACCTTGCGGCCCGCGATCTGGGCGTAGTCGCGGACGCGCCGCAGCAGGCGGTTGGCCGCGCGCGGCGTGCCGCGCGAACGCCGCGCCAGCTCCAGCGCGCCGTCGGGGTCCAACCCGATGCCCAGGATGCCCGCCGAGCGGCCCAGGATGATCTGCAGCTCCTCGGGCGGGTAGAAGTCGAGGTGGCAGACGATGCCGAAGCGGGAGCGCAGCGCGGCGGTGATCATGCCGGCGCGGGTGGTCGCGCCCAGCAGGGTGAAGGGCGCGAGGTCCAGCTGGAAGTGCCGCGCGTGGGGTCCCTTGTCCACCACGATCTCGATGCGCCGGTCCTCCATGGCCGGGTAGAGGTACTCCTCGACCGTGCGGTTGAGGCGGTGGATCTCGTCGATGAACACCGCCGAGGGCCCCTCGTGCTGCGTCAGCAGCCCCACCAGTTCGGCGCTGTTCTGGAAGGCGGGGCCGCTGCTCTGGCGCAGTTCCAGCTCCATCTCGGCGGCGATGATGCCGGCCAGGGTGGTCTTGCCCAGGCCCGGCGGCCCGTACAGCAGGACGTGGTCGAGCACCTCGCCGCGCGCGCGTGCGGCGGCGATGAAGACCCGCAGGTTCTCCTTGACCGCGGCCTGCCCGACGAACTCGTCGAGGCGCCGGGGGCGCAGGCCCGGTTCGGCGACGTCCTCGCGGGGACGCAGGTTGGGATCGGTCCAGCGGGAATCGGTCACGGTCGACCTTCCTTGCGGTGTCGGGGTCGGCGGCGATCAGCCCAGGCGGCGCAGCGCGGCCCGCACCCAGAGGACCGGGTCGTCGCCCAGCGCCGCGTCGTCGCGCAGGGCCTCGCGCAGCAGCTGGCCGGCGCGCGCGGCCGGCAGCCCCATGGCGCCGAGCAGATCGCGCGCCACCGGCTCGTTCGGGTGGACGGCGTCGGCGTCCGCGGACGCGGACGTAGCCGGGGCGCCCGTCGCCAGCAGCGCCGGCGGCACGCGCGATCCCAGCTCGACCACCAGGCGCGCCGCGCTCTTGCGCCCGATGCCCGGAAGCGTCGCCAGCGTCTTCTCGTCGCCGGCGTGCAGGGCGTGGGCGATGGTCGTCGCCGGCGCGCCGGACAGGATGCCCAGGGCCAGCTTGGGCCCGACGCCGGTGACCGAGATCAGCAGCCGGAACAGCGCGAGCTCGTCCTGGTCCAGGAAGCCGTACAGCGTCCAGGCGTCCTCGCGCACCGCGAGGTGCGTCCACAGCCGGACCCGCTCGCCGGCCGCCGGCAGCGCGGCCGCGCAGCCGGCCGGCACGGTGACTGCCAGGCCCAGGCCGCCGACCTCGACCAGGCAGTCGGTGCCGCGGCGCACGAGCAGTCCTTCGAGCGTGGCGATCATCGGGCTCCTCCGCGCCGCGGCAGCGCGGCCTGCGGCGCCGTGCGGCGCTGGGCGTGGCAGATGGCGATCGCCAGGGCGTCGCTCGCGTCGAGCGAGGCGGGAGGCCGCGGCAGGGCCAGCAGGCGCTGCACCATGAAGCGCACCTGCTCCTTGCCGGCGGCGCCGTGGCCGGTCAGGGCGAGTTTTACCTCGCGGGGGGCGTATTCGACAACGGGAATGTCCCGCAGCGACGCGGCGAGCAGGGCGACCCCGCGGGCGTGCCCCAGCACCAGGGCGCTGTGGGCGTTGCGGGCGGCGAAGACGCTCTCGACGGCCATCTCGCCCGGGCACCCCTGCGCGAGCAGTTCCGTCAGCGCGTCGTGGATCAGGCGCAGGCGCGCCGGCAGGGCGTCGCCGCGGCCGGCGCGGATGGCGCCGGCGTCCAGCAGGCGCAGCCGCCCGCCGTCCTGCTCGATCAGGCCGTAGCCCGTGACGTTGCTGCCGGGGTCGATGCCCAGGATGATCACGGCGCCTCCACCGGACGCGCGAAGGGGGCGGCGCCGCGGCCGCCCCCCGTCCGCGGAACCGGCACCTGCTAGAGGTTCTCCATGATGGAGGCCATCTCGTCGTCGTCGATGGCGAAGTTGGACGAGACCCGCGACACGTCGTCGAGGTCGTCCATCGCCTCGATCAGCTTCATGAGCGTCTCGGCGTCCTTGCCGGTGACGCGCACGGTGGTGGTCGCCTCCTGGACGATCTCCGACTCGGTCACCGGCAGGCCCTTCTCCTGGAGCGCCAGCAGGACCTGGTTGTAGTCGGCGAACGCGGTCGTGACCTCGAGGACGCCGCCGTCGGCCGACACGTCCTCGGCGCCGGCCTCGATGGCCGCCTCCATGACGGTGTCGAGGTCGACGCGCGCGGGGTCGAGGCTGATCGAGCCCTTGCGCTCGAACAGGTAGGACACGCAGCCGTTGGTGCCGAGGTTGCCGTTGTACCGGGTGAAGATGTGGCGGATCTCGGAGGTCGTCCGGTTGCGGTTGTCGGTCTGCGTCTCGACCAGGACCGCCACGCCGCCGGGCCCGTAACCCTCGAAGCTCAGCTCCTCGTAGACGGCGCCTTCGATCTCGCCGGTGCCGCGCTTGATCGCGCGCTCGATGTTGATGTTGGGCATGTTCTGCGCCTTGGCGGCCAGGACCGCGCTGCGCAGGCGGGCGTTCCCCTCGACGTCGCCCCCCCCCTGACGGGCGGCGACGATGACCTCGCGCGCGAGGCGCGACCAGACCTTGCTGCGGGCCGCGTCCTTGGCGCCCTTCTTGCGCTTGATCGTGCTCCACTTGGAGTGCCCGGACATCTGCCACGCTCCTTGTTCGCGGTCGCGCCGCGGGAACCGCGGGCGGCCCCCCCCGGTCGGCGATCCCTAGTCGGCGATCCCTAGTCGGCGTCCTCGGTGCGGCTCTTCTGGTACGCGTCGATCAGCTGGCGGGCCACGTCGCCCGGCACCTCGGCGTAGTGGCTGAACGTCATCGCGAACTCGCCCGTGCCCTGGGTCATGGCGCGCAGCGAGGTGGAGTACTGGTACATCTCGTCCTGCGGGACCATCGCCTTGATGACCTGGATGGGGCCCTCGGCCTCCATGCCCTGCGGCTGGCCGCGGCGCGACGAGATGTCGCCCATGATGTCGCCCAGGTAGGACTCCGGCACGCGGATCGTGACCTGCATGACCGGCTCGAGCAGGGCCGGCTTCGCGTCGGGCACGCCCTTCTGCAGGGCGATGCGGGCCGCGGCCTTGAAGCTGTTCTCGCTGGAGTCCACGTTGTGGTAGGAGCCGAAGAAGAGCGTGACGCGCATGTCGACCATCTCGTAGCCGGCCATGACGCCGCGCTTCATGGTCTCCCGGACGCCCTTCTCGACCGCGGGGATGAACTTGCCGGGCACCACGCCGCCGACGATCCCGTCCACGAACTCGAAGTTCTCGCCGCGGGGCAGCGGCTCGAGGCGCAGGTGCACGTCGCCGAACTGGCCGCGGCCGCCGGTCTGCTTCTTGTAGCGGCCCTGGACCTCGACGGTGCCCTTGATCGTCTCCTTGAAGGCGACCTTGGGCCGCTTGCGCAGGACCTCGACGCCGAACTGCTTGCGGAGCCGCTCGAGGATGACCGCGAGGTGCATCTCGCCCTGGCCCACCATCAGGGTCTGGCTCAGCTCGCCCTCGTGGCGGACCTGGAAGGAGGGGTCCTCCTCCATGAGCTTGTTCAGACCCACGCCCATCTTGTCCTCGTCGCCGGCGTTGGCCGAGGTGATGGCCTCGGCGCTGGTGGGCGCCGGCAGGGCCGGGGCCGGCAGCTGGATCTCGACGCCCGACCCGCAGAGCGTGGCGCCGATGCGGCTGTTCTTGAGCTTGGCGGCGAGCACGATGTCGCCCGCGGCCACGCTGTCCACCTTCTCGCGGCCCTTGCCCACGGCGAAGCTGAGCTGGCCGATGCGCTCGCTGTCGCCGGCGTGCGTGGTCAGGTTGTCGCTGGACGACAGGGTGCCGCTCCAGACGCGCAGCCAGGTCTGGTCGCCGCCCTGGGCCTCCCGCTGGTACTTGAAGGCGTAGACGAGCGTCGGCTTGTCGGGACCGATCGCGACGGTGTGCGGCTCGGCGGTGCCGGGTCGCAGGCCGGTCAGCCCGGTGCGCGCGGCGGGGCTCGGCATCAGCTGGGCGACGGCTTCCAGAAGCGTGACGACGCCGATCTCGCTGTCGGCCGCCGTCACGTACACCGGGAAGACCTGGCCGGAGGCGATGCCCGCGGACAGGCCGCGGACCAGCTCCTCGTCGGAGAGGGTGCCCTCCTCAAGGAACTTCTCGATGAGGGCCTCGTCCGTCTCGGCGGCGGCGTTCATCAGCTCCTCGCGGGCGATCGCGGCCTCGTCGGCCAGCTCGGCGGGGATCGCGATCGCCTGGGCCTTGCCGTCGGCGAAGGTGTAGGCCTTGTTGGCCACCAGGTCGACGACGCCCCGGAAGGCCTCGCCCTCGCCGATAGGCAGCTGGGCGGCGACCACCGTCCCGTCGAGGTGGTCGGCGAACTCCTTCATCGCCTTCTGGAAATCCGCGTGCTCCTTGTTCATGCGGGTCACGACCAGGAACATCGGCGTGCTGCGCTGCCGCAGCGTGCGCCAGAGCGCGTCGCTGGACACCTCCAGGCCGCCGTCGGCCTTCACCCCGAACAGCACGCCCTCGACGACCTCCAGCGCGCCGTACATGTCGCAGCGGAAATCGGCGACGCCCGGCGTGTCGATGATGTTGATCTTGACGCCGCCGACCTCGGTCCAGGCCATGCTGGCGGTCATGGTCTGCTTCTTGTCCAGTTCCTCGTCCGAGTAGTCGAACACGGAAGACTTGTCGTCGACGCTGCCGCGGCGCCCGACCTTGCCGGTGACGTGCAGCATGGCGTCGGCCAGGCTCGTCTTGCCCACGCCGTGGGGAGCAACGAGGGCGATGTTGCGGATCTTGTCGGTGGCGAAGGTCTTCAACGTGATCCTCCCGTCCGGACGGCGAGTAAGGGATGGCGGCGGCCCCGATCGCGGGCCGGAACCGGAACTTCCAGCAGACGCTCAGGATGGCGGCGAACGCGAATGATAACCGCCGCTCACAGGCGTGTCAATGCCGCCAGCTCTTGTCCTGACAGGGAGTTTCCCCTATGTTCAGAGGTGTTCAGAGATGTTCAGGGGCGCGAAAGACCTTGCCGCAGACTGCCGGGGGGATTACCGTAGACCCGCCGCGACGGCCGAGACCAGGCCGCCGTGCGTGTTTGCGGGACACTCCCCGTCGCGGGCGCCCAGCGGTGTCCGCGGGCGGGTCGGACCCGACCGGACGCCTTCCGCCAGAACGTCGAGGTGTGGCATGAGATTGATTCCGAAGTGGCTGCTGCCGGGATTCTTCCTCGCGCTCGTCCCCCTGGCCGCCGTCGCCCAGGAGGACGCGGGCGCGGGCACGGCTGCGAGCCCGGAGCCCGAGAGCGCCATCAAGAAGATCTCGATCTCCGTCGGCGGCGGCTACTATTCCGGCACGACCTTCTTCGAGCTGCCGACCCTCGACCTGCGGGCCCAGGTCGCGCCCGGCTCCAACACCGTGACGCTGTTCAACGGCCAGGAGCTCGACCTCGGCATCCAGCGCCGTCCGAACTGCCTCGACGCCCCCATCAAGAAGATCGTGCCCGGCGAGGCGT
>JAURXS010000096.1 GCA_030654305.1 bacterium
CCGCGGTGGGTTCGCAGCAGGCGCTCACGACGATCCACAGCTACGGCTTCTGCTTCCAGCGGCTCGGCACCGACGAGGGGACCGAAACCGCTTCCGGCGGCAACGGCCTGACCGGGCACGACGAGACCAGCGAGAATCTCACGGCGACCTGGAGCGTGGCCGCCGACCAGGACCCGACCTCCACCGGGACCGCGCCGAGCGCGGCGCCGCTGGTCACCGCGGCCGAGACCTCGCCCGCGACGCCCTACGACACCCTGCCGGTGACCGTCGCGGCGACGGTCCTGTCCCCGGCCGGCAACGCGGCGAACGCGGCGACCCTGCACTGGCGCACGAGCGCCGGATGGACCGAGACGGCCGCCGCGGCCGCGGGCAACGTCTGGAGCGCCCAGATCCCGACCCTGCCGTCCGGCACGGTCGTGCAGTGGTACGTGACCGCCGCCGGGACCGCCGGCGGCGAGAGCGCGCTGCCCCACGGCGCGCCGCTCTACGCGCGCACCTACACCGTGCAGCACGCCCCCGATCCCGGCGACAGCCCGCCGCACCTGCTGCTGACCGAGGTCTGCGTGCAGGGCAGCGACCACGAGTTCATCGAGATCTACAACCCGACCGACGAGACCGTGGAACTGGACGACTACTACATCACCGACGCGGTCTACACCGCGCAGGGCTACTGGCTGCTGCCGGCGGGCAGCCCCTCCTCGGGGACCATCGGCGGCGGCACGTTCACCGACTTCCAGGCCCGGTTCCCCGCCGGGGCGACCATCGAGCCGGGCGAGGCGCTGACGCTGTCGCTGGCCGGCAGCGACAAGTTTCAGACGGTCTGGGGCGCGGCGCCCGACTTCGAGATCCGCGAGGACGGCGCCTCGGCGGACGCGGTCCCGAACATGCGCGAGGTGTTCCCCGGCAGCCTGCAGGGCGATGCCGATGAGAGCGTATGGGCGACGCTGACCAACACGGCCGAGATCGTCGTGCTCTACTACTGGAACGGCGCCAGCAACCTGGTCACCGACATCGACATGTTCATGTGGGGCTCGAGCACGAGCGCCCGCGTGGACAAGACCGGCGTCTCGGTCAACGGCTCGACCTACGCCGCGGACACGCCCGTGGCCTCGCAGGACCAGTTCATGCTCGCCCACGAGATCCTGGGCAGCTTCCAGCGGCTCGATCCGGGGGAGGGCACCGAGACCGAGATCGGCGGCAACGGCCCCCTGGGCAACAACGAGACCAGCGAGAACGTCAGCGGCACCTGGACCGCCGCCGACGGCACCCCCGGCGTCTACGCGGTGGTCGAATTGGCCGTCACGGCGGCGACCCTGGACCCGCAGCACCCCCAGCCGGGCGAGGCGGCCGAGGTGACCGCCGCGGTGACCGGCACCGCCGCGGTGACCGGCGTGACGCTGCGCTACGCCCTGGACGGCGGCGCGTTCACCGACGTCGCCTGCACCGACAACGGCAACGGCACCTGGAGCGGCACGATCCCCGCCCAGGCCGACGGCGTCGAGGTGGCCTGGTACGTGACGGCCGCCGGCGCGGGCGGCGCCACGGCGGTCTGGCCGGAGGGCGGCGCCGCCGCGGCCCCGACCTACGTCGTCGAGACGATCGTCCCCGGGTACGGACTGGCCAAGCTGCTGATGACGAAGATCTGCACCCTGGGCACCGCCGCGGAGTTCGTCGAGATCTGCAACCCCAACACGTTCGACGTGCCGTTGCGCAACTTCTACCTGACCGACGCGGTGTACTACGAGAGCCAGGCCTACTGGAACCTGCCGAACGGCACGCCGTCGCGCGCCACGCTCGGCGGCGGCGACTTCACCGACTTCCTGGCGAAGTTCCCCGACGACGCGATGCTGGCGGCCGGCGACACGATCACCGTCTCGATCGGCGGCAGCCAGAGCTTCCTCTCCGCCTGGGGCGTGATGCCCTACTACGAGCTGTTCGAGGACGACGACTACGAGGATTCCGTCGCCGACATGCGCGAGGTGTTCGACGGCAGCATCAACGGCACCACCGTGCCCACGCTGACCAACCTCTCGGATACCGGCACCTACATCAACGGCGAGATCGTGGCCCTGTTCTTCTGGGACGGCGTCAGCGACCTGGTGACCGACATCGACGTCTTCATCTGGGGCGAGGCCAACGCGTACTCGGTGGTCAAGACCGGCATCACCATCGGCGCCAGCACCTACGCCGCCGAGGCCGGCTACCCCGACCCGTTCATGACCGAGCACGCCAGCGGCGAGGCCTACGTCCGCGTCGACGCGACCGAAGGCACCCAGTTGCAGTCCGGCAGCAACGGCTTCGAGGGCGCCGACGAGACCAGCGAGAACCTGGCGACGACCTGGGCCGTCCAGGTCGTGACCCCGGTGGCGCCGCCGATGCCGGAGGGCTCCGGCGAGGTGACCCTCGGCGTGCCGGCGCAGACCTTCCTGGCGTCCCGCGGCGAGACCTTCCGCATCACCTTCACGGCGTCGCCCGGGGCGGAGACGGTCCTGCGCATCCTCGACCTGAACGGCCGCCTGGTGCGCCACCTCTACGACTCGCGCTTCGACGGCGACGCTTCGATCGTGCCCGACACGCCGTCGATCAGGGTGTGGGACGGGCGCAACGAGACCTACGAGCTGGCCCGGGCCGGGATGTACGTCGTCCACCTCCAGGTGACCGACCCCAGGACAGGCAAGAGGATCGAAAAGACCGCACCGGCCGTGGTGTCCACGCGCCTGAGCAACTAGGGGAGGCTGAGAGGCATGATCCGCAGCGCATCGATCACCGTCGCCCTCGTGCTCGGGCTGGCCGCGTCCACGGCGCAGGCGGCCTTCGAGAACGTCGACATCAGCCCGCGGGCGCGGGCCATGGGCGGCGCCGCCGTGGCGGTCGCCGACGACGCCTTCGCGCCCTTCTTCAACCCGGCCGGGATGGCGGGGCGGACCCGCCCCGCGCTGGGCAACTCCTACGTGAAGCCCTACGGCCTGAGCTTCAACGAACAGATGTACTTCGGCGGCGTGGTGCCGCTGTCGGCCCGCCTGGGCGCGCTCGGCTTCGGCTACCGCCGCTTCGCCGTGACGTACCAGGACGTCGACCTCACGACCGAGAGCACGTTCACGCTGGCCCACGGCCTGACCCTGTACGAGGACCTCCACTCGACGATCAGCTTCGGCACGGCGCTGAACCTCTACGACCTGGAGTACGCCGAATCCGTCGGCGGCGTCGACCCCGGGCACGCCAGCGTCGTGGGCGCGGACGTCGGCCTGCAGGTCATCCTGCACGAGCGCACCCGCCTGGGCGTGATGATCCGCAACCTGAACAACCCCCAGATCGGCCTGGACAACGAGCAGCTCGTCCAGCAGCTGGCCGGCGGCATCTCCTACGTGCCGTACGACGGAGTCGTGACCGCCTTCGAGGTGGGCAACTCCCTCGACGGCCAGACCCGCTACCGCGGCGGCGTCGAGTTCGCGGTGCTCGGCGCCCTGCGCCTGCGCGGCGGCGTGGCCACCAACCCCTCGCTGGTGACCGGCGGCTTCGGCTACGGCTACGGCGGGATCACGGTCGACTACGGCTTCTCGACGGGCGGCGGGGTGCTGTCCCCCAGCCACCAGTTCGGGATGACCTTCGCCTGGGGCGGTGAGGCGCCGTGAGGAACACGATCGCAGCGGTGTGGATGGCGGCGCTGATGCTGGCCGCCGTCCCCGCCGCGCAGGCCACGTCGGCGTCCGCCGGCAAGCTCGACCTCAACCAGGCCACGCTGGAGCAGATCCGTGGCCTGCCGGTGAGCGAGGAGCTGGCGCGGGCGATCGTCGACTACCGGACTTTCGTCCGGTACTTCGGGAACGTCTACGACCTCATGGAGGTCGAGGGCATGACGGCGGCCGACTTGGCCGCGCTCAAGCCCCTGGTGATGACCCTGCCGCCCCCGGCCGCGGACGCCGGCATGGCCCGCCTGGCCGCCTCCTACGAGCAGGTCAGCGGCTTCCTGAGCCAGGAGGGCGCGAGCGAGGGCCTGGTCGACGAGTACCTCGACCTGATCCGCGACCCCGTCGACATCAACGGCCTGGACCTGTTCGACCTGATGTCGTTCCAGAACGTGTCGCCGGTGGACGCGAAGGCGATCCTGCGCGCGCGGCAGCGCCTCGGCGCCTTCGCCGACGACCGCCAGCTGCGGCGCAGCGACGGCCTGAGCTACTTCGCCTTCCGCAACATCCGCGACTTCGTCGTCTACGGCGACGGCGGGGACCCGGCGACGGCGGACAGCAAGGTCCACGGCAGCTACCAGCTGCGCTGGTACGACACGCCCTACGTGCTCGACGACAGCGACATCGCGGGCGCGGGCGGCCTGACCTCCGCCGACGCGATCACGGCCGGCACGCTGCTGACCGAGGGCGACGCCCACCTGACCCAGAAGCTGACCCTCAACCTGGGCGACGGCTTCCGGGCCGGCGTGCTGACGCACCGCGGCCTGGGCGAGGGCTCCTGGCGCGAGACGATGAAGGGCTACTACGGCGTCGACGACCTACGCTTCGGCGACCTGCGGCTCAAGCGCCTGTATTTCGGCAACTACCGCGTCGCCTTCGGCCAGGGCCTGATCATGGACAACACGGACTTCATGATGAGCCGCAAGACCGGCTTCGGCTGGAACAAGCGGCCCATCGGCGTGCGCGGCGACCTCAGCCGCAGCGCCGAGTTCGCCCTGACCGGCCTGGCCGCCGAGGCCAGCTACGGCCGCCTGCACGGCACGATGTTCCTGTCCTGGGACCGCAAGGACGGCATCCTGAACCCGGACGGGACGGTCAACCAGTACATCGTGATGAAGCCGCGGCCGACCGACGACTGGCTGGAGGACCACCTGGGCTTCGAGGCCGGGCGCTCCTACGCCGTCGGCGCGCTCAAGGACACCCCGACGCTCCTGAAGCGCGACGCCTTCCGCGAGGACATCGTCGGCGGCAACCTGAAGTTCATGCTCGACGACGCCTCCTACGTCGGCGTGACGGCCTACGAGGCCAAGTACGACCGGGCCTTCGACGCCGACCCGTCCACCCTGGTCAGCTACTACAGCCTGGTGGACCGCGACCTGCTGGAGGCCCGCGACAGCGAGCTGTGGTCGGGCTACACCAGCGTCGAGGAGGACGCGGCGGCGGGCACGCGCACCGAGCACAAGTTCCGCCGCGTCTACGGCGCCGAGTTCCAGACGGTGGTCGACAACGTGTCGCTGCAGGGGGAGTACGGCGTCCTGCAGGACCCGAAGGCCGGCTGGTTCCACGGGAACAGCCCCGACGCCCTGGTCCTGAACGCCTTCGCCCAGTGGGACGATCTGAACCTGCTGGCGCTGTACCGCGACTATGACCTGGGCTTCGACAACCCCTACAACCGGGCCTTCTCCAACGACAACCGCTACGAGCAGACCCTGCTGGACTCGCCGTTCCGCCTGAACGACGACCTCTACTCCTGGCTGGCGGTCAACACGCCCCAGCCGAAGCCGGAGCAGGGGATCTTCCTGTCCACGCGCTACCGCATCAGCCGCACGCTGATCCTCAACGGCCTGGAGTACGACCAGTGGCAGCGCAAGTCCGACAACGCGGACCTGCAGCGCTACACGGTGCGCCTGGAGTACCAGCCCACCTTCAACCTGCGCTTCCGCCTGCGCCACCGCTTCAGCAGCCGCAGCGAGACCAACCCCGACGACGTGCGCTGGTTCCGCTCCTGGGAGTCGCGGTTCGAGATGATCGCGCTGCTGAGCAACATGAACCGCCTGCGCTTCATGTACATGACCAGCAACGTGATGTTCCCGCCGCGGGCCCGCCTCAGCGGCACCCCCGACGGGGGCACGACGCCCTACGAGGACGACGGCATCCCGGGCGTCGGCACCGCCGGCATGCCCGCCCACGCGTTCCAGGCGATGTACGAGCACCGCCTGTCGCCCGGCGTCTCGCTCAGCCTCAGCAGCGAGATCTACAACGGCTTCGTCTGGAACTTCGAGGGCAACGAGTTCGTGGTCGTCGACGGCCGCGGCTTCCGCAACTGGGCCAGCATCGAGAGCCGCGTGTCGGACCGGCTGTTCTTCCAGATCAAGGCGACGCGGGACCACAACCTCCCGCGGACCTACCTCGACGTGCGCGCCTACCAGGACGCGTACGGCGCCGACATCGAGAGCAGCTACGCGCCGCGGGACTGGACGACGTTCCGCATGCAGCTCGACTACACCTTCTGACCGGGAGATCGAGACGATGATGCTCACGACCAGGAATCACAGCGCAATCGCGGCGGCGGCCGTGCTGCTCGCGCTCCTGTCGCTCGCCGCGCCGCGGCCGGCCGACGCCGGCCAGGCGCTGAACGCCGCCTACGGCGACGTCGCGAACTTCCGGCACCCGGAGCTCGAGGCCATGTCGGGCACCGGCGCGGCCCTGTTCCGCGGCGGCTTCTCCACCGTGCTGAACCCCGCCATGCTGGGCGACGCCGCCGGCTGGCGCCTGGACGCGGCCGGCTCGCTGGCCCAGGACCACGAGGACCGCTTCCAGCCCCTCTGGGACAGCTTCGGCAGCTACATCACCGACACGGCGATCGCCAGCAACCGCAGCCACGACTTCGACACGGGCTTCGCCCTGTCCGGCCGCGCCCTGCCGCGGCTCGGCGTCGGCGCCGCCCTGACCACCCGCTACGACTTCGGCTACGAGTTCCGCGAGGAGGTCCGCGACCCGAGCACCACCGCCGACCCCTACGACCAGATCCTCGAGGAGCGGTCGATCGTCGGCGGCGGCAGCCTGCGCGACCTGAGCGCGGGAGCGGCCTGGGAGCCCGTCCAGGGCGTCTCGCTGGGCGCCACGGTCCACTACGTCTTCGGGACCCGCACCCTGGACTTCGACCGGCGCGACGTGCAGGTCCCGGCCGATAGCGAGCTGGTCTCCGAGTCGCACGACGCCGACGGCCTCAACGCCACCCTGGGCGTGCGCGCCTGCGCGGGCGAGCGCTTCGTGCTGGGCGCGGCCTGGGACACGCCCCTGAAGGTCGAGGGCGACTGGACCACGACCACCACGCTGGGCGCCGCCGCCCCCGCCGTCGCGGTCGAGGGCGTCTCGGTGCGCTACCCCGGCCGCCTGCGCGCCGGCTTCGCCTACTACCCGCGCTCCGAGCCCCGCACCGTCTTCGCGGCCGACGTCGTCTACACCGAGTGGAAGGACCTGGAGGACAGCCGCGACGCGGCCGCCGGCGCCTCCCTGGAGAACACGATGGACGTCCAGCTCGGCGTGCAGCACACGTTCTACAACGGCATGCCCCTGCGCTTCGGCTTCCGCCACCTGGACAACTACGCCGACGGCGAGGCCGGCACGGCCAGCTTCAGCGCGGGCGTGGGCTTCCCCTACGCGGCCGGGATGTTCTCCGTCTCGGCGGAGCTGGGCAAGCAGAGCAGCCGCCAGGCGCACTGGTTCGACTATCCGGACGGCTACGCCGTGGCGCCGACGTCGCGCGTGGAGGACAACCGGTTCCGCGTGGGTGCGGGCCTGACCTACGCCTTCTAGCCGGGGGGGCGAACCCCCGCGAGGAGTGACCATGAGCATCAGCGCCCGTCGCCTGCGGCCCGCGGCCGCGGCCCTGGCCTTCATCCTGCTCGCCGCCGCCGTTCCGTCCGGCGGGGCCGGGGACGTCGGCGCGCAGCCGGACCCCGTCCGCCTGCACCTGATCTGGACGAACGACGTCCACGGCCACATCGCGCCCGAGCCGGCCCGCTTCATGAACCCGTCGTTCCCGCCGCCGCTGGGCGGGGGCGCGTCGCTGGCGAACTACCTCGCCGGGGTGCGCGAGGCGGCCGCCGCCGCGGGCGAGGACGTCCTGGTGGTCGACGTGGGCGACTTCTTCCAGGGCACGCCCGTGGGCTCCAAGACCAAGGGCGACGCCGTCATGGCGTACTTCGAGGCGCTGCGCTACGACGTGATCGTGCCGGGCAACCACGACTTCGACATGGGGCGCGACAACACCGAGCGCCTGGCCAACGGCACCCGCATCCCCTTCGTCTGCGCCAACCTGCGCGACGCCGAGGACGGCGAGATCGTCGACTGGTGCGTGCCGACGCTCATGCTCGAGCGGGCCGGCCTGAAGATCGGCGTCATCGGCGTCATCACCACCGGCACCGAGTACATGTCCTTCCCGGCGAACATCGAGGGCCTGATCTTCGACCCCATGGTGCCCGTCATCGAGACCTGGCGCGACCGGCTGCGCGCCGACGGCGCCGACCTCGTCTTCCTGCTCATCCACGAGGGGCTGCCCTTCGACCCGCAGGAGGGCTGGCGCCGGATCGCCGGCGCCGGCGGCGAGGCCGAGACCGGGCAGTCGGAGTCCCAGGGCGGGACCTACGGCACCGTGACCGGCGGCGCCACCAACCTCATGGAGATCGTCAACGCGGTCGAGGGCATCGACGTCGCGGTGGGCGGCCACACGCACCGCGGCTACGAGCAGCCCTGGATCGACCCCATGACCCACACGCTCTGCTTCGAGAGCTTCGGCAACGGCTCCAGCGTGGGCCACGCCATCCTGGAGATCGACCCCGCCACCGGGACTCTGCTGGGCTACGACACGCCGCACGACCGCGGCGTCCTGATCACGCTCTTCGAGGACGAGCTGTGGCCCGACCCGGCGATGCGGCGGATCCTGCAGCCCTACATCGCGAAGACCGACGCGGAGATGGGCAAGGTCGTCGGCAGCGCGGCCGTCAACCTCACGCGCGGCGACCCCGGCGCCTCCCTGATGGGCAACCTCGTCACCGACGCGATGCGGGAGTACTTCGACGCCGACTTCTCGTTCCAGAACCTCGGCGGCCTGCGCGCCGACGTCCCCGCCGGCAACATCACGGCGCGCGACGTCTTCAGCGTGCTGCCCTTCGGCAACGAGCTGGTCGTGGTGAAGATGCCGGGCTCCCTGATCCGGACCCTGGTCGAGCGCAAGGTCGCCGGCGACTCCGGCGGCATCTGCGTCTCGGGCATCCGCATGCGCTACAACAAGCAGCGCCCCGACGGCGACCGGGTCTGCGAGCTGGAGATCGCCGGCGCCCCCCTGGACCCCGAGCGCACGTACCGCGTGGTCACCACCACCTTCCTCATGGAGGGCAACAGCGGCCTGGACTTCCTGACCACCGTGCCCGCCGGGGACATCGAGCTGACCCAGATCACGATCGACGCCTCCCTGGAGCAGTACCTGCAGCGGCACAGCCCGGTGCGCCCCCGCGTGGACGACCGCTGGGTCGAGGACGTCTCCGCCGTCCAGGCCCCCTACCTCGCGAGGCCCCCGGCGGCCGACTGAAAGCCCGGCGATTCCGCCTCAAGCCCGTCCGCCGCTTACCGATGAAGGTGCGGAGGACGGGCTTCCGCTTTCCCGTCCGCAGATCCGAGGCACGACCGGGATCCGGCCCGTCCGGACCAACCGAGGAGACGCTGCGTGATCGAGCTTAAGACGGGTGTGGCCAACGAGCAGCTGCGTCGCTTTCGCCTGCGCATGAACCGCATGGTCGTGGGGCAGCCCGCCGCCACGGACAGGATCGCGGACTGCTTCAGCCGCCTGATCGCCGGGATCCACGATCCCGAGCGGCCGCTGCTGACGATGATGTTCCTGGGGCCGACCGGCGTCGGCAAGACCGAGACGGTGCGCTGCCTGGCCGAGTCGCTGTTCGGCGACCGCCGGGCCTTCACGCGCATCAACTGCCAGGAGTTCTCGGCCCACTACAACATCTCCAAGCTGCTCGGCTCGCCGCCCGGCTACGTGGGCGGCGAGATCCGGCCGCTGCTGGCCCAGGAGAACCTCGACAAGCACCACCTCAAGGCGCTCGAGAAGCGCACGGGCATGATCTGCGAGGACGGCGGCAAGCTGGCCGACATGTACCCGCCCGACTCCGCGCGCCGCCTGTCGATCGTGCTGTTCGACGAGATCGAGAAGGCCCACCCCAAGATGTGGAACACCCTGCTGGGGATCCTCGAGGACGGGCACCTGGTCCTGGCGAACAACGAGGAAGTGGACTTCACCGGCTCGATCATCGTGCTGACCTCCAACGTGGGCAGCCAGGCGATGAACGAGCGCCTGAGCCGCAGCGGCATCGGCTTCCGCGCCGCCGACGGCGACGAGGGCCTGGACCGCGACCTCGAGTCCGCCGTCTCGCGCGAGGCCAAGAAGATCTTCCCGATGGAGTTCCTGAACCGCTTCGACGAGCAGATCACCTACCACACCCTCAAGCGCGAGCACCTCTTCGAGATCCTGGACAACCAGATCTCCCAGGTGCACCACCGCGCGCTGGGCAGCGCCGAACCCTTCCTGCTGGAGGTCACCCGCCGCGCCAAGGAGCGGCTGGTCGAGGAGGGCACCGACCCCGAGTACGGCGCCCGCCCCCTGAAGCGCGTGGTGGAGAAGCGGATCGTGACGCCGGTCTCGCACTACATCTGCGGCGACCAGATCCGCCGCGGCGACCTCGTCATGATCGACCACGACGGCGACGGCTTCGTGTTCCTGAAGGAGCCCGGCATCGACTGGGAGCGCGACGAGCAGGCCGCGCGGGTCACCGCCGCCGGCAAGTGGGCGCGCACGGACCTGGGCGTGAGGGACGACGGGGGAGAGAAGAAGAAGATGGTCGAGGAGGCCGGCCACGTCGCGGCGCCCGCCGAGGCCCTGACCGGCGCCGTCATCGACTAGACCGCGCCGCCCGGCAAGCGAACGGCCGCGCCGATCGACGGCGCGGCCGTTCGCGTTGGCGGTCTATCGCGTCGCCCGCCTCAGGGCTGGAACAGGATCCGGCCGCAGCTCTCGCAGGACATCACCCGGTTCACGTTGGTGACCGAGGTGAACGCCGTCGGCACGTTGGCGAAGCAGCCCGTGCAGTGCCCGTCCCAGACCGGGACCACGGGGTTCTCGAAGCGGGTCTTCAGGCGCAGGTAGTAGCTGCGGTGGCGCGGCTCGATCTGCTCGAGCAGACCGGCGATGTCGCGCTGGATCTTCTCGACGCTCATGGGGAAGCCCATGGCCTCGAGCGCCTTCGCCTTGGTTTCGTCCTGGGCGTCCCGCAGCTGCAGTTCCAGGTTCTGGATCGAGACCAGCAGAGCCAGCTGTCGGTTCATCCCTGTCCCTCCGTCAAGACCTGGCAGAATGCGGCGTAGTCGGTGGCCTTCAGCGCCGCCTCGCGCAGCGCGGGGGCCTGCATCTTTTCGGTCAGGACCGCGAGCGAGCGGATGTACTGGTTGCCCGTGTCCTGGGGCGGGGCGATCAGCATGAAGAACAGGTGGGTCGGGCCGCCGTCCATCGAGTCGAAGTCCACGCCCGCGCGCGAGCGCGCCACGACGATGATCAGGTTCTGCGCCGCCAGGGTGCGCCCGTGCGGGAAGGCCACGCCGGGGCCGACGGCGGTGCTGCCCAGGGCCTCGCGGCTCTTGAGCATCTCCAGGATCGTTTCCTTGTTGGTGATCGGGGATCCGGCGAGCAGGGCGTCGGCCATCTCGGCGAGCACGCCTTCCTTGTCCTTGGCCTGCAGCTCCCCGATGAAGCGGGTTTCCGAGGTGAGCTGCAAGACGTCCTTGATGTCCATGGCGACCGCCTTGTTCTGCGCGATGTTTCCCTGCATCATTGATCCTGGTCAAGCTAACCAATAGACTGTTGTTCCTCAAGGTGCAAATAGGTCCGCGCAGCGCCGGGAGGCGGCCGGACCGGGAAAGGCGGGGCGTGGAGCGACACGACGGGGAGGCCGGGGCCTGCGGGGAGGGCGTGGTCATCAACGCCGGCAGCGGCCACTGCACGGTGGTCTGCGACGGGCGGGAGATCCCGTGCCGGCTGCGCGGGCGGCTCAAGCAGGGGCTGCAGACCGAGCGGACGCTGGTCGTGGCCGGGGACCGGGTGCGCATCGCCCCGGTGCCCGGCGACCCGGCCATCGCCGTGGTGGAGGAGGTCCTGCCCCGGCGCAACCGGATCTCCCGGACCTCCTCCAAGCGCGAGCGGGGGCGCCGCGAGCAGGTCATGATGGCCAACCTCGACCAGGTGGTGGTCGTGCAATCGGTTCGCCAGCCCGAGCCCTCCGGCGGCCTCATCGACCGCCTGCTGGTCGCCGCCGAGCGCTACGAAGTCGAGGGGGTGCTCTGCCTGAACAAGGTGGACCTCGACCCGGCCGCCGCCGCGGCCCCGGCCTGGAGCCACTACAGCACCATGGGCTACCGGGTGCTGCTGACGTCCGTGGTCACGGGCGAGGGGATCGACGCGTTCCGCGACCGCCTGCAGGGCCGCATCTCGTTGCTGCTGGGGGCGTCGGGCACCGGCAAGAGTTCGCTGCTGGCCCGGGCCACCGGCCTGCGGCTGAGGATCGGCGAGGTGACGGCCAAGACCGGCCTGGGCCGGCACACCACGACCCAGACCGAGCTCTACCCCCTGGGCAACGGCGGTTTCATCGCCGACACGCCCGGCATCCGCGGCTTCGACCCCTGGGACGTGGCGCCGATCGAGCTGCGGGACTGGTTCCCCGATTTCACGGGGCCGGCCCAGACCTGCCGCTACGACACCTGCCTGCACCGCGACGAGCCCGACTGCGGGGTCAAGCGGGCGGTGGCCGGCGGCGAGCTGCCCGCCTGGCGGCACGCCGCCTACCTGGGCATCCTGAAGGATCTGCAGGAGCGGGAGGACGTGAGGGGGCCTCAGCGCAGGAGATCGTCGTAGAAGACGATCGCCTCGGCGCCCTCGTGGAGCAGGCGGTCGAGCGGTCGGATCCCGGTGTGATCGCGGTAGGCGATCGCGTGGTCGGCGCGCTGCGCCTCCCACCAGCCGGGCAACGCGACGCCGAGCAACAGGTCGGACCGGGCCGTGACCTCGTAATTGAGGAACCCGGCCACCAGGGTGATGGCGGTCGTCAGACCGCAGAATTGCAGGGCACGCACGTTCGGGAACCTCCGGAGCGATGCGGATGCAACCGGGGTGCCAGGAGGGCCGTTGAAGGAGCATTCCATCCGAAAAGGCTTCAAAAGGGTCGTTTCCGGCGCGCTGGCGCGGCTGTGCCGCCGCCGCCCGGTGACGTCGCAGGAGCTGTTCGCCGACCCGCCGCGCCGGATCCTGGTGGTGCGCCAGCACAACCAGATGGGCGACATGGTCTGTGCGACGCCGGCCCTGCGCGCCCTGAGGCGGGCCTTTCCGCAGGCCGAGCTGGTCCTGGTCTGCGCGCCGGTCAATCGGGACGTCGTCCTGCACAACCCCGACCTCGACCGGGTGCTGGTCTTCGACAAGCGGGCCTGCACGCGACCGGCGCCCCTGCTGCGCTTCATCGGCGAGCTGCGCCGCTTCCGGCCCGACGCGGCCTTCGTCCTGAACTCGGTTTCCTACTCCGTGACCAGCGCCGCGCTCGCCGCCGCCAGCGGCGCGCCGCTGCTGATCGGGGGCGACAGCCTCCCGTACGGCTACGACATCAGCCGGCACGCCTACTCGCTGGTCATGCCGTCGCGTCCCGAGCTCGACCGCCACGCCGTCGACCACAACCTCGCGCCGCTGGAGGCCATCGGGATCGTCGCCGAGGACCGCCGCACCGTGGTGGTGCCGGCGGCGGCGGAGGCGGCGACCGCGCGCGGGATCGACGATCTTGTCCCCGGCGCGGGCGGGCTCTGGATCCTGCATCCCGGCGCCGGCAAGGCGCAGAACCGGTGGCCCGCCGCGAGATTCGCCGAGGTGGCCGCCCGGGCGGTGCGCGACGGCCGCCGGGTCCTGGTCCTGCAGGGACCGGCCGACGGCCCGGCGATGGCGGAATTCGAGTCGGCGACGACCGCACTGCTGGCGCCGCAGGGCCTGGCGCCGCCGCCGATCAACCCGCCGGTCACGGTCGGGGTCTGCGCGGCGCTGTTGGCGCTGGCCGAGCGCTTCCTCTGCAACGACACCGGCCTGATGCACGTGGCCGGCGCGGTGGGGGTGCCGACCCTGGCCCTGTTCGGCCCCACCGATCCGGCCCTCTGGGGGCCCCAGGCCCCGGAAGTGGTCTGCCTGCGCGGCACGCAAGGGCGCCTCGAGGCGCTGGACACCGACACCGTCTGGGATCGCTGGCGGCACCTGCCCCCGCGGACCGGCCCAACCAGGGGTTAGGCATGCACACACCGATCGCGATCCTGGTGCTGTTGTTCTCCCTCACGTTCCACGAGTTCGCCCACGCGCGGGCGGCCCTGCGGTTGGGGGACGACACGGCGCAGCGCCTGGGCCGGGTCTCGCTGAACCCGATCGCCCACATCGACCCCGTCGGCACGATCCTCGTGCCGCTGGTGATGGCCCTGCTGCCGGGCGGCATGATCTTCGGCTGGGCCAAGCCTGTGCCCGTGGACGAACGACGCCTCGCCAGCCCCCTGCGCGACCAGGCCCTCATCGCGGCAGCCGGGCCGGTCAGCAACCTCGTGCTGGCGGCCATCTTCGCCATCGGCCTGGGGTTGACGCTGGCCGGCGGCCACGGCGGACCGTTGGCCACCCTGGCCGGGGGCGACGTCGGCGCCTTCCTGCGGCTGCTCTGCCAGTGGGGAGTCAGCCTCAACGTGCTGCTGGCCCTGTTCAACCTGATCCCCCTGCCGCCCCTGGACGGCAGCTGGATCATGCGCCTGGCCTTGCGCGGCGACGCGCGCGCCTCGTACGAGCGCCTGCGGCCCTACGGCTTCCTGCTGGTGCTGGTGCTGATGTACGCGGGCCTGGGCGGGTTCCTGGGCCGGGGCGTGTCCCTGGTCGGGGGCTGGTACCTGGAGGTGGCGCTGGCCGTGGGCGGCCTGCTGTCCTGACCGTCCCGCCGGTCGACGGGAACCGTCGGGCGCGCGAACGCCGGAACCCCCGAGGGGATTCCGGCGCCGCGTCCGGATCGTCTCGCGTCGTCGTCGAGGATCAGTAGTCGACGCAGGCGAGGTCGTAGCCCTGGTTGGGGCTGTCGTCGACCGTGACGGCCACCGTGGCCACCGCGCTCTCGTTGTCGTTCGCGTCGACGGCCGAAACGCGGTAGACGTTCTCGCCGATCATCGGGTTCTCGTCGACGTACCAGGTCTCGCCGATCGGGGCCTGGCACATGGTCGCGACCCGCGTGCCGTTGGCGCGGTAGACCATGTAGCCGACCAGGTCCGCGTCGGTGGTGTTCGGCGCCCAGTGCACGATCACCTGGGCCTCGATGATCTCGCCCTGGATGTCCACGGGAACCGCCGGGGGCGCCGTGTCGACGACGTTGGGCGGGCTCGTCACATCGCCGCCGCCGCAACCGGCCAACACCGCCAAGCACCACAGCCCTGCCAGCATCATCTTCGTCTTGCCTGCCACCTTGGTTCCTCCTTGCCCAGCCACGTTCGGGACCGGAGGCGGCGCGCCAAGGCGCGACAGGATCTGCTCCGGTTACGGTCGAATTCGCAGGGGCGACCGCTGCAAGGGGGGTGCCAGCGATGCCCGCGGCGCGGCACGGGAGGGGCGGGATGGTAATTCCTTGGGGTTAGTGAGGTTGCGAACGGTCCCATCGGTACCCGGGCTTTCCCGGGCTTTCCCGTGATGTCCGGCGGGGGTCCGCCGTGCCGGGTCTTGCATGGTCCGCGGCGGCCCACCGGGCAGTTTGCATCGTGCGGATTCCTGAAATGTCCTTGACAGCAAGGAAGTTAAGCGGGACGATGACCCCGGTGCTGCAGAGCCAGCCATCGCCGGGGGACGATGCCGCGCCGAACGTTCAGCGGGAAAGGGGGGACCTGATGACCAAGGCGGATATTGTCGAGGATATCGCTCAGAAGACGGGTCTGACCAAGAAGGAAGTGGGGGAGACGGTGGACCTCTTCCTGGAGCAGGTCAGCGACCTGCTTTCCCAGGGCCGCCACCTCGAAATCCGGGGCTTCGGCACCTTCAAGGTGAAGGAGCGCAAGGAGCGCATGGCCCGCAACCCCCGGACGGGGGACGCCGTGCCCGTGCCGTCGCGCCGCGTGCCGATCTTCAAGGTCTCGAAGATGCTCAAGGACAAGGTGGCCCACCACTCCTGAGCCCGCGCGCCCGATGCGGCAGCCACGAGTTCGATCCGGCCTTCCCGCCCGTCGCGGGGAGGCCGGTCGCCTGTCCCGCCCCGGAGGTGCCCCATGCTGGATCTGCGCAGCGATACCGTGACCCGGCCCGACGCCGGCATGCGCCGGGCGATCGCCGAGGCCGAAGTCGGGGACGACGTCTTCGGCGACGACCCGACCGTCAACCACCTGCAGGAACGCACCGCCGCACTGCTGGGCAAGGAAGCGGCCCTCTTCGTGCCCAGCGGCACCATGGCCAACCAGATCGCGCTGCGCGTCCAGACCCGCCCCGGCGACCAGGTGGTCTGCGAGGCGGACTGCCACATCTACCGCTACGAGCAGGGCGGGCCGGCGGCGCTCTCCGGACTGCTGCTGGCCTGCGTGGCCGGCGACCGCGGCGCGCTCCCGTGGTCCGCGATCCAGCCGGTCCTGAATCCCGACGACGACCACGCCGCCCGACCGGCGCTGATCTGCCTCGAGAACACACACAACCGGGCCGGCGGCCGCATCCTGCCGCAGGAGCAGGTCGTGGAGGTCGGGCGCGAGGCGCACGCCCGCGGCCTGCGGCTGCATCTGGACGGCGCCCGGTTGTGGAACGTCCACGCCGCCACGGGCGCCGCCCTGTCGGAACTGGCCGCGCCGGCCGACACCGTCAGCGTCTGCTTCTCCAAGGGGCTCGGCGCGCCGGTGGGTTCGGCCCTGGCCGGCAGCGCCGCGGTGATCCGCGAGGCCCGGCGCGCCCGCAAGCTCTACGGCGGCGGCATGCGCCAGGTGGGGATCCTGGCCGCGGCCTGCCTGCACGCCCTGGACCACAACCTGCCCCGGCTGGTCCAGGACCACGAACACGCCCGGTTGCTGGTCGAAGGTCTGGACAACCCGGCCCTCAGGCTCGATCATCCGGTCGAGACGAACATCGTCATCCTGAAGGTCGCCGACGAGCGGCACCTGCTCGAACATCTGCTGGGGTGCGGCATCCTGGCCGTGGCGTTCGGAGCCGGGCGCGTGCGCCTGGTGCCGAACCTCATGATCGACCGCGCGGGGATCCTCGCGGTGCAGGACGCGCTGGATGCCTACCGCGCGCCGGCGCCCGCGCCCCCGTCCTGAAGGGTAAGGGCATGACGGCTGCATCGGACTGGGACTGGCTGATCCCCGCGGCGCACGCTGAGCGCGAGACCGTCGCGTTCCTGCGCGCGACCGTCGCGGCCTCCGGCGCCGCCGGCGTCGTGATCGGCCTCTCGGGGGGGATCGACTCGGCCGTCAGCGCGGCCCTGGCGGTGCGCGCCCTGGGGCGCGAGGCCGTGCTCGGCGTCTACCTGCCCTACCGCACCAGCAGCCCCGATTCGCTGACCGACGCCGCCGCGGTGGCCGCCCAGCTGGGCATCCGCGCCGAGCGGCGCGAGATCTCCGACCTCGCCGACGCCTACCTGCGCGACGTCCCGCCCGAAGCCGGCTTGCGCCGCGGGAACGTGATGGCGCGCTGCCGCATGATCGTCCTGTACGACCTCTCGGCGCGCGACCGCACGTTGGTGCTGGGCACCGGCAACCGCACCGAGACCCTGCTGGGGTACGCCACCCTGCACGGGGACGCGGCCTTCGGGCTGAACCCGCTGGGCGATCTCTACAAGGCCGAAGTCCGCGCGCTGGCGCGGCACCTGGGCCTGCCGGCCCGGGTCATCGAGAAGGCGCCGAGCGCCGACCTGTGGGCCGGCCAGACCGACGAGGCCGAGCTGGGATTCACCTACGAGCAGGCCGACCTCATCCTGCACCACATGGTGGACCTGGGTCTGGACGACGCGCGGCTCTCGGCGCTGGGGTTCGCGCCGGAACTGGTCGCCACGGTCCGCGCCCGCGTCCGCGCGCAGGCCTTCAAGTGGCTGCCGGTGCCGAGCGCGTCCTTCCCGGGCCGCCCCCTGCCCGACGTCGCGGGCGGCTTCTGAGGTGGAAACGCCCGAGCGCCCCGTCACCGTGGCGATCCCGGATCTCGCGGAGCCAGAGGGCTCGTGCCTGTTCGTGGCGACGCCGATCGGCAACCTGGACGACGTGACCCTGCGCGCGCTCGGGGCGTTGCGCGACGCCGACATCGTCTACGCCGAGGACACGCGGCGCACGCGGGGCCTGCTGTCGCGCTACGGCCTGCACGCCCGCATGGAGCCCTACCACGACCACAACAAGGAGCGGCAGGCGCCGCGGGTGGTCGAGCGGGTGCGTCGGGGCGATCGCGTGGTCGTGGTCAGCGACGCCGGCATGCCCGCGGTGGCCGATCCGGGCTACCTGATCGTCCAGGGCCTGCGCGAGGCCGGCCTGCCCTGGTCGGTGGCGCCCGGCGCCTCGAGCGTGCTGGCGGCGCTGGTGCTGTCGGGGTTCCCGACCGACCGGTTCCTGTTCACGGGCTACACGCCGCGCAAGCCCGGGAAGCTGCGGTCCTTCCTGAAGGAGGCGCTGGCGGAGCGCGGGACGGTGGTCATGCTCGAGTCGTGCCACCGCATCCGCAAGACGCTCGACGCGCTGGTCGAGGTGGCGCCCCATCGCGAGCTGGCGATCGCGCGCGAGATCACGAAGATCCACGAGGAGACCCTGCGCGGCACGGCCGCCGAACTGCTGGTACTGATGGACGGCCCCCGCTTGAAGGGCGAACTGGTGCTGCTGGCCCGCGGCCGGCCCGCCGGGGAAGAAGGAGCCTGAGATGGACAGGATCGGACTGAAGGCGGCGGCCCGCGACAAGGTCAAGCCCCTGGTGCTCGCCCTGGATCGGGCCGGGGTGTCGCCCGACGGGGTGTCGCTCGCGGGTCTGGGGATCAGCATCTTCGCCGCCTGGATCACGGCCGCCGGGCAGCTCTTCCTCGGTGCCCTGGTCCTGATCGTCGGCTCGGTGTTCGACATGCTGGACGGCGACCTGGCGCGGCTGCAGGGGCGGGCCAGCCGGCGCGGCGCCTTCCTCGACTCCAACTTCGACCGGCTGTCCGAGGCGGCGGTCTACGCGGGGCTGGCCTGGTTCTACATGGAGGCCCTGTCCTGGCCCGACTCCGGCGCCGTGCTGCTGGTGATCCTCGCCCTGACCGGTTCGTTGACCACCAGCTACGCGCGCGCGCGCGCCGAGGGCCTGGGCGTCACCTGCACGGGCGGCTGGCTGCAGCGCCCCGAGCGCATGGTCCTGCTGATCCTCGGCATGATCCTCGGCCGCCACGTGCTGAAGCTGGTGCTGGCGCTGCTGGCCGCCGCGACCCTCTTCACCACGCTGCAGCGGATCGCCACGGTCAGCCGCGACCTGGGCGACGAGTCGCGCGCCGTACCGCGGCGGCCGTCGCGGGCGGCCCCGTCCGGACCGGCGCCGATCGCCGCCGCGACCGGCGGACCGGGTGCCCCGGACGATCCTGAAGATCCGGATGATCCGGAAGTCCTGGCCGGCGCGGAACCCGCGGCGCCGGGCCCCGATCCCGACGGCGAAGTCCGGCTCGAGGAGCCAGACGACGACGACGACCCCTACGCGGACCTCCACCACCGTGGCTGATCCGGCCCGCCGGGGCCTGTTGGTCACCTTCGAGGGGCCCGAGGGCAGCGGCAAGTCGACGCTCATCCGCGGGCTGGCCGGGCGCCTCGAGGCGCTCGGCAGGCCGGTCCTGACGACGCGCGAGCCGGGCGGCACGCCCGTCGGCGAGCGCATCCGCTCCGTGCTGCTGGACCCGTCGCTGCCGGAGCTGTGTCCCGAGACCGAACTGCTGCTGATGGTGGCCAGCCGGGCCCAGCTGGTCCGCGAGGTCGTGCTGCCCGCCCTCGCCGCCGGCCGGATCGTGCTCTGCGACCGCTACGCCGACGCGTCGGTCGCCTACCAGGGCGCCGGCCGGGAACTGGGCCGCTCGCAGGTCGATTCCCTGAACGACTTCGCGCTGGCCGGGGCGGTGCCGGACCTGACCCTGCTTTGCCTGCTGCCGCCGGCCGCCGGCCGTCGCCGGTTCGGGGACCGCGATCCCGACCGCCTCGAACGGGAATCGGCGGCCTTCCACGAACGGGTCTACGCCGCCTACCTCGCCATGGCCGGGTCCGGCGACCCCCGCTTCCGCGCGTTGGACGCGACCGCCCCGCCGGACGGGCAGGTCGAGCAGGCCGTCGCCCACCTGCGCGGTCTGGAACACGATTTGCTGACGGGACTATAATCGCTTATGGATGTGCCCGAAATACGGGGTGCCCCGTCGCCCGCCACCCGTGAGAAAGCCGGTCGAGCATGATGGCCCTTGCGCGCAACTTCGCCGCCCTGCGGCGCCCCCTGCTGGCCCTGGTCGCCCTGGTCTCCCTGGCCGCGTCCGCGGCGCCCGCCGCCGCCCAGGATTCCACGCGCACCCTGGAGCGCCCGCGCGGCACCGACCGCCAGCGCTACATCGAGGCCCTGCAGACCCTGGGCAACGTCTACGAGCGCGTGTTCTACAACTACGTCGACGACGTCGACGCCGACGCGCTGCTCGAGGCCGGCATCAACGGCATGATGGGCTACCTCGACGAGCACTCGCAGTACCTGCCCCCGAAGAACTACGAGGACCTCATGATGTCCACCGAGGGGGAGTTCGGCGGGCTGGGCATCACCATCAACATCCGCGACCACTATCCGACCGTCGTCTCGCCGATCGAGGGCACGCCCGCCTTCCTGATGGGCATCCAGGGCGGCGACCGCATCGTGGAGATCGAGGGCGAGTCGACCTTCGACTTCGGCAGCGACGACGCCGTGAAGCTGCTGCGTGGCGAGCCGGGCACCCAGGTCACGATCACCATCCAGCGCGAGGGCACCAAGGACCCGTTCCCGCTGACCATCACGCGCGCCGTGATCGAGGTCGAGAGCGTGCCCTACGCCTTCATGATGGGGGACATCGGCTACATCCGCGTGCAGAGCTTCGCCCGCACCACGCCCGACGAGATCCGCGACAAGATCGCCGAGCTGCGCGCCCTGAACGCGCGCGGCCTCGTGCTGGACCTGCGCTGGAACCCGGGCGGCCTGCTGGAGTCCGCCAACGGCGTCAGCGAGCTGTTCCTGGACCACAACGAGCTGATCGTCTACACCAAGGGCCGCCTGCGCAACCAGAACCGCAGCTACTACGCCGAGAAGGACCGCCACGCCGCGGCGGGGCTGCCGACGATCGTCATGATCAACGGCGCTTCGGCGTCGGCCAGCGAGATCGTCGCCGCCGCCGTGCAGGACCACGACGCCGCGCTGGTCGTCGGCAAGACGAGCTTCGGCAAGGGGTCGGTCCAGACCGTCTTCCCCCTGAGCGAGGACAGCGCCCTGAAGCTGACCACGGCCAAGTACTACACGCCCAGCGGCCGCTCCATCCACAAGGACCGCCACGAGGACGACAGCGACCTCGACCTGACGCTGGAGCCCGCCCGCGACGGCCCGCCCGACGTCGAGCTCGACCTGCCGCGCGCCGAGAAGGAGAAGTTCGCCACCGACAGCGGGCGCGTCGTCTACGGCGGCGGCGGCATCACGCCGGACATCGAGGTCGAGCAGCCCTTCCTGGGCGACTTCGAGGTGGCGCTGGAGCGCGACGGGGCGCTGTTCAGCTTCGCCACCTGGTGGGCCGCCTACCACGACGTGCCGAGCGACCTGACGGTCGACGCCCCCATGTTCGCGGCCTTCAAGGAGCACCTGCGCAAGCGCGAGAAGATCGAGGAATACCTGGGCGTCTACGACCTGAAGCTCGACGACGAGCTGCTGGCCGCCAACCGCGCCTACATCGAGCAGGGGATCCGGCGCGAGCTGATGCGCCACAAGTACGGGCAGCTCGCCGCCTACCAGGTCGCCATCGAGGACGACGTCCAGCTGAAGGAAGTCCTGAAGCTCTTCGAGCGGGCCCGCAGCCTCGACGACCTGCTGCGCCTCGCCCGCGAGTGGGAGAGCTCCCAGGTCGCGGAGGCGGCCAAGCCGGACGCCGGCGCGCCCGTGGTCCGCTGACGGGGCTCAGATCCGGTCGAACGCCTGCGCGAGGTCCGCGATGATGTCCTCGGGGTCCTCGAGGCCCACCGAGAGCCGGACCATCGCCGGGTCGATGCCCACCTTCAGCAGCTCCTCCTCGGAGTAGGTGCTGTGGGTCATGGTCGCGGGGTGCTCGATGAGGGTGTCCACGTCCCCGAGGCTCACCGCGAGGGTGCACAGCTCCACGCTGTTCATCACCGTGCGGCCGGCGTCGCGGCCGCCCGCGACCAGGAAGCTGATCAGGCCGCCGAAGCCGGCCTGCTGCCGCTTCGCCAGCTCGTGCTGGGGGTGCGAGGGCAGGCCGGGGTAGATCACGCGCGTCACCTTGGGGTGCTTCTCCAGCCACTTCGCCACCGTCATCGCGTTCTCGCCGTGCTGGCGGACGCGCACCGCCAGGGTCTTCAGCCCGCGGATCAGCAGCCAGGCGTTGAAGGGGCTGATGCAGCCGCCGATGTCGCGCAGGGTCTCGAAGCGCGCGCGGGTGATGAACTCGGACGAGCCCACCAGGATGCCGGCGATCGCGTCGCCGTGGCCGCCGATGTACTTCGTCGCGCTGTGCAGCACGATGTCGGCGCCCATCTCCAGCGGCCGCTGCAGCACCGGCGTGCAGAACGTGTTGTCCACCAGCAGCGGGATGCCGTGCCGGCGCGCGATCGCGATCACCGCGGGCAGGTCGGTCAGCACCAGCGTGGGGTTGGCGGGCGTCTCGACGTAGAGCAGCTTCGTGGCCGGGGTGATCGCGCGCTCGAAGTTGGCGGGGTCGGTGGCGTCGACCTCCGTGACCGTGATGCCGAGGCGCGGCAGCGTGTGGGTGAACAGCTGGTGGGTGCCGCCGTAGAGGGTGTCGCCCGAGACGACGTGGTCCCCGCTGCCGCACAGGGTCAGCACGGCGGTGGTGCAGGCGGCCATGCCGCTGGCCAGGGCCAGGGCGGCCTCGCCGCCCTCCAGCGCCGCCAGGCGGCACTCCAGCGCCTCCTGGGTGGGGTTGCCCAGGCGCGTGTAGAGGAAGCCGTCGTTCTCCCCGGCGAAGATGGCGGCGCCGTGCTCGGCGCTCTCGAAGGCGAAGGTCGAGGTCTGGACGATGGGGCACGAGACCGGGCGGGCGGTGCGCCAGCGGCCGTCCGAGACGTGGCCGTGGCCGTGGATGCAGCGCGTCTGGAAGCCGTAGCTCTTCTTGTCGGACATGGATCCCCCCCGCCTTCCGGGCGGCGGGGGTGGGATTGCGCTTGCAATCTCCCGCCGCCCTGGAACAATGGGCCGGTCGCGACGTAGGAGCCCGCCGCAGACGTCGGCAACGTCCCGCAGAATACCAGGATTCAAGATGGAAGCCACCAAGACCGCTGTCAAACCCGCCGCCGCGGCCATCGCCGTGCGGGACTTGACGTTCGCCTACGCGGCGGCGCCGGTCCTGCAGGACGTGAGCTTCGGCCTCGAGAAACGGGCCGTGGGCCTGCTCGGCCCCAACGGTTCCGGCAAGACCACGCTGCTGCGGGCCCTGCTCGGCCACCTGCCGCTGAAGCGGGGGGCCGTCACGGTCATGGGCTGCGACATGGCGCGCGACCCCCGCGGCGCGCGCCGCCGGATCGGCTGGATGCCCGAGCGCGGCGGCATCCTGCCCGGCATGAGCGGCGTCTCCATGGTGGCCTACCTCGGCGAGCTCGGCGGCATGCCGCCCACCGACGCCCTGCAGCGCGCCCACGAGGTCCTGAACTACGTCGGCCTCGCCGACGAGCGCTACCGCGAGGCCGACACCTACAGCCAGGGCATGCGTCAGCGCCTGAAGCTGGCCCAGGCCCTGGTCCACGACCCCGACTGGCTGCTGCTGGACGAGCCGACCAGCGGCCTGGACCCGCGCGGTCGCGTCAGCATGCTCGAACTCATGCGCGACCTGGCCGCGAACAAGGGCTTCGGGATCATCCTGTCGACGCACCTGCTGGCGGACGTGCGCGAGGTCTGCCAGGAGATCCTGGTCCTGCGCCAGGGCCGGCTGCTGAGCCACGGCCGCGTCGAGGTGGCGCCGCCCGGGGCGACGGCGCAGTTCCTGGTCGAGGGCTTCGGCGACGAGCCGGCGTTCCTGGCCGCGCTGCAGGCCGCCGGGCTCGCGGCCGCGCGCCGCGAGCGGCTCCTGGAAATCACCGCCCCGGCCGACGCCGGCGCCCGCCTGGTGCTCGCGGCCGCCTCGGCCAGCGGCTTCGCGCTGCGCCGGCTGCAGCCGCGCCGCGAGACCCTCGAGGACCTGTTCTACCAGCTCGTCGACGACGCCGACGACGCGCGCAGCAAGGACTGACATGCCCGTCTACGAACGCGGATACCGTCCCTGGGAGCACAGCGGCCACCGCGCGCGCGCGCCCTGGTGGACGATCGCCCGGCGCGGCATCGCCGAGCCGCTGAAGAGCCGCCGCCTGCTGTTCCTGCTGGCGGTCGCCTGGGTGCCGGCCATCGTCAAGGGCGGCATCCTCTACTTCACCTTCCAGATGGGCGAGCTGTCGCGCCTGATCGGCGGCAAGTGGACCGACATCAGTCCGCGCGGCTTCCTGGCCTACCTGGGCTGGCAGTCGCCGTTCGTGCTGATCCTGCTGGCGATCATCGGCTCGGGCCTGATCAGCCGCGACCGCCGCGAGAACGGCCTCGCCCTGTACCTGTCGCGGCCGCTGGGCGTGCGCGACTACGTCCTGGGCAAGGGCGCCGTGATCATGTTCTACTACTTCGCCGTGACGCTGCTGCCCGTCTGGGCGCTGTGCCTGTTCGGCTACCTGGTGACCAGCGGCGCGACCGGGATGCAGATGCTCCTGCTGATCCCCCTGCAGGCGCTGGCCTACTGCCTGGTGACCGGCGCCGGCTTCACGCTGGTGCTGCTGGCCCTGTCCTCGATCGGCCAGCGCACGGTGTTCGTCGCCCTGTGGTGGGTGCTGCTCTACGCGGGCACCGACGGGCTCGCCCAGATCATGTCGCTGTTCAGCCCCGGCCTGCAGATCCTCAACTTCCCCGGCCAGTTCCTCAACGCGGGCATCGTCTTCTTCGGCGGCGAACCGCTGTGCGAGGTGCCGCCGGCGGCGAGCCTGCTGGTCGTGCTGGCCTACGCGGCCCTGGGCGCCTGGGTGCTGCGGCGGCGGATCAAGCCCGTGGAGGTGGTGGCGTGAACGTCGCACCCGCGTCCGCCACGGCCGTGCTGCAGGCGCAGCGGGTCAGCAAGTGGTTCGGCGAGGTCATCGCCGTCAACGACTGCACGCTCGCGCTGGGCCCCGGCGTGACCGGGCTGCTGGGCCTCAACGGCGCCGGCAAGACGACCCTGTTCAAGATGCTGTCGGGTCTGATCACGCCCAGCCAGGGGGAGGTGCTCATCCGCGGGCACCGCCTGCGCCGCGACGTGGGCCTGTTCCGCCGCGTGGGCTTCTGCCCCGAGAGCGACGCGCTGTTCGACTGGCTGACCGGGCGCGAGTTCCTGCGGCTCATGGTCCGGCTGATGGGCTACGACGGGACGGAAGTGGACGCGCGCGCCGAACGCGCGCTGGACCTCGTGCACCTCGGCGACGCCGCCGACCGGCGCATCGGCGCCTACTCCAAGGGCATGCGGCAGAAGGTCAAGATGGCCCAGGCCCTGGCCCACGATCCCGAGATCGTGTTCCTGGACGAGCCGCTCAACGGCATGGACCCCGTGTCGCGGCGGGAGATCGTCGCGCTGGTGCAGCGCCTGGGCGACGAGGGGCGCTGCGTGGTGGTGTCGAGCCACATCCTGCCCGAGATCGAGACCATGACCCGCTCGATCGTGCTGATCCACCGCGGCAAGCTGATGGCCGAGGGCGACATCACCGAGATCCGCGACGCGATCCACGACCGCCCCACCATCGTGGCGCTCACCTCGACCGAGGCGCGGCGCCTGGCGTCGTCGCTGGCCGGGCGCGACCTGGTGCGCGGGGTCGAGATCGACGAGTTCGGCCGCGTCGTGGCGCGCACCGACCACGCCGTGAACTTCTACCGCGAGCTGCCGGGCTGGCTGCTGGCGGAGTCCCTGCCCGTCGACGAGATCGAGACCCTCGACGACAACCTGCAGGCGGTCTTCGACTATCTGGTGGGGGGTTGAGATGAGCGTCGCCGCACCGCCCGCCGCCGCGGGCGCCGCCGCCGGGAACGACCGGCCGCTGGGCCTGGCGGTCTCGGCCTACTGGATCGCGTTCTTCTCCTTCCGCGAGATGGTGCGCCGCCGGCGCATCCTCTCGGTGGGGCTGCTGATGCTGCTGCCGGTGGTGCTGGCGGTGGCGTGGCGGCTCCTGGACCGCGAGGGGAAGATCCCGCCGGAGCTGCTGCTGGCCAACCTCAGCGGCATGGTCTACATCCACTTCATGGTCGCGATCGTCTCGCTGGCCTTCGGCCTGTCGGCCATCGGCGAGAGCGCCGACGAGGGCACCATCATCTACTACTGGACCCGGCCCCTGCGCCGCGAGGCCATCTACCTGGGGCGCCTGGTGGCGGCGCAGGCGGTGGCCGGGCTGCTGGTGGCGGGTTCGCTGGTCGCGGCCTTCCTGGTGATGACGGTGGGGAACTTCGGGATCATCTCGATGGACTTCCTGAAGCTCTACGTCAGCGCCTGCCTGGTCATCCTCTTCGGCGCGGTCGTCTACACGGCCATCTTCGCCGCCGCGGGCACCTGGCTCAAGAAGCCCATGCTGCCGGCCATCCTGTTCGCGTTCGGCTGGGAGTCCATCGGCGGCAACGCGCCGCTGCGGCTGCAGGAGCTGACGGTGGTCTTCCACCTGCGCAACCTGCTGCACAACACCGCGGCCTCGACCGGCGACATGCCCAACCTGCTGCAGGAGCTGAAGGTCATGCTCCTGCACGAGGTGCCGCCGTCCCCGTGGCACTCCTTCCTGGTGCTGCTGGCCGTGGCGGCGGTCGCCTTCGCCCTGGGTTGCTGGCTGCTGCGCCGCAAGGAGATCTTCCGCTGAGCGGTCCGTTTGACAGTCGTCGCGACCGGTGCTAGCGTTCGGGAGTTCCCCCGCCGCGATCGACCCAAGCGACAGTTTGCAGGCCCGGGCCCGCCGGGCGAATCCGAGGCTGCCCCGCAGCGCGCCCGCATCGCGCCGCCGGGGTCAACAGTTGGAGGCGTCATGTCCGTGATCCGCAAGACCCTGGTCCTGGCCGCCGTCCTGGCCGTCGCGCTGGGCGC
The DNA here is from genome assembly GCA_030654305.1 of bacterium. NCBI lineage: Bacteria > bacterium. Next base: position 27,098 of record JAURXS010000096.1, read on the forward strand.
CGTGTCGGCGTCGGCCGAGGGCTACCAGGACCTCAAGGACCAGGTCCGGGAGTTCACCCTGCCCAACGGCATCCATTTCCTCGTGCTCGAGCGGCACGACGTGCCGGTGTTCTCGTTCAACACCTTCATGAACGTCGGCAGCGCCCAGGAGGTCACGGGCATCACGGGCATCGCCCACATCCTGGAGCACATGGCGTTCAAGGGGACCGCCGAGATCGGCACCACCGACGCCAAGAAGGAGGCCCAGGCGATGAAGGCCGAGGACGAGGCCTTCGCCGCGCTGAAAACCGAGCGCCTCAAGGGCGACCACGCCGACCCGGCGAAGCTGGCCGAGCTGGAGCAGGCCTTCACCGCCGCCAAGGACGCGGCCCGCGCCTTCGTCGTCAGCAACGAGTTCGGGCAGATCGTCGAGAACAACGGCGGCCGCGGCATGAACGCCGGCACCGGCACCGACGAGACGAGCTACATGTACAGCCTGCCGAGCAACCGCCTGGAGCTGTGGGCCTACCTCGAGGGCACGCGCATGTCGCGCCCCGTGATGCGCGAGTTCTACACCGAGAAGGACGGCCCGGTGACCGAGGAGCGCCGCATGCGCACCGAGAACAGCCCGATCGGCATGCTCATCGAGCAGTTCCAGAACCTGGCCTTCATGGCCCACCCCTACCACCACTCGACGATCGGCTGGATGACCGACCTCAACACGATCACCCGCCAGGACTGCGAGACCTTCTACCGGACCCACTACGTGGGCCGCAACATGACGGTGGCCGTGGTCGGCGACGTCGATTTCGAAGAGGTCAAGCGGCTGGCCGGGAAGTACTTCACCGGCGTGTCGGCCGCCGAGCCGCCGGTGATCGAGACCTTCGACGCCCCGCAGAAGGGCGAGCGCCGCATGGTGATCGAGGACGAGGCGCAGCCCTTCTACATCTGCGGCTTCCACATCGGCAACTGGGCCCACGCCGACGCCGCGGTCTACGACGCCATCGCCGACATCCTCGGCCAGGGGCGCACCAGCCGCCTGTACGAGCGCCTGGTCAAGCAGGACAAGTCGGCGGTCCAGGCCTTCAGCTTCGCCGGCTACCCCGGCGACAAGTACCCGACCCTGCTGGCCGTGCTGGGCATGCCCGCTAAGGACGTCAGCGCCGAGCAGCTCGAGGCCGCGGTGCTCGAGGAGATCGCGAAGCTCGTGGACGGCGGCGTGACGGAGGAGGAACTGGCGGGCGTGAAGCGCCGCGCCCGCGCCAACTTCGTGCGCTCGCTGGAGGGCAACATGGGCCTGGCGGCCCAGCTGTCCGAGTACCAGGGCAAGCAGGGCGACTGGCGCCGCATGTTCAGCCAGCTCGAGGCCATCGACGCGGTGACCGTCGCCGACGTGCAGCGCGTCGCCGGCGAGATCTTCGTCCCCAACAACCGCACGGTTGCCTTCATCAAGACGGTCGAGGCCGCCAACTGACGCGACACCCGCGTCGCGCCATGGAAAGGAGACTGGTCATGAAGCGAATCCTGAAGACGGCGGCCCCGGTCCTGCTGCTGCTCGCGGCGGCGGCCCTGGCCTCGCCCGCGCTCGCGGCCCGCAGCAAGCCGTGGGAGAAGATCAAGACCCCGGTCCTGGGCGAGATCCAGCTGCCGGACTACCAGCGCGTGCAGCTGGACAACGGCATGGTGCTCTACCTGGCCGAGGACCACGAGCTGCCGATGATCGAGCTGTCGGCCACCATCCGCGCCGGCCAGATCTACGAGCCCGAGGGCAAGACGGGCCTGGCCTCCCTGACGGGCGAGGTCCTGCGCTCGGGCGGCACCGCCAGCTGGTCGGGCGACGAGATCGACGAGCTGATGGAGTCCCTCGGCGCCGTGGTCGAGACCTACGTCGGCGATTACACCGCCGGCGCCTACCTGTCGGCCCTGACCGAGGACGCCGACACGGCCCTGTCCGTCCTGGCCGAGATCCTGCGCAGCCCGCGCTTCGCCGAGGACAAGCTCGACCTGGCCAAGACCCAGCACAAGGCCGGCATCGCGCGGCGCAACGACGAGCCGATGAGCATCGCGCGCCGCGAGTTCTCCCGCGTGATCCTGGGCCCGGACCACCCGCTGGCCCGCAACGAGGAGTACGACACCCTCGGCGCGATCGCGCGCCAGGACCTGGCCGACTTCCACGCCGACTGGTTCGGCCCCGACCGCACCTACCTGGTCGTGATCGGCGACTTCGACGCCGCCGCGATGACCGGGAAGATCAAGGCCGCCTTCGCCGGCTGGCCGGCCGCGCGCCGGCCCCTGCCCGCGGATCCCGTCGCGCCCGACCTGCCCCGCACCGTGAACGTCGCCCCCAAGGACGACCTCACGCAGTCGACCGTGGTCCTGGGCCACAAGGGCATCCGCAACGACGACCCGCACTACGCCGGCATCGAGGTCGCCAACCGGATCCTGGGCGGCGGCTTCGCCTCGCGCCTGTTCAACGAGGTGCGCAGCGCCCGCGGCCTGGCCTACTCCACGGGCAGCGCCTCGGGCACCGACTGGCGGCAGCCGGGCGTGTTCGTGGCCTTCGCCGGCACCAAGAGCGAGTCCACCGAGCAGGCCGCGAGCGTCATGATCGAGCAGATCGAGAAGATGACGCGCGAGCTGGTGACCGCCGAGGAGCTGCGCACCGCGGTGGACGGCATCCTCAACAGCGACGTCTTCAACTACGACTCCAAGCGCGAGGTCCTGGACCGCATGGTGCTGTTCGAGATGAACGGCTACCCCGCGGACTTCCTGACCGGCTACCGGGCCGCGGTCCAGGCCATGACCGCGGAGCAGGTGCTCGAGGCCTGCCAGGCGGTCTGGAAGCCGGAGCGCCTGTCGGTGCTGGCGGTCGGCAACCCGGCCGACTTCGACGGCGACCTGAGCCGCTTCGGGGCCGTGAACATGATCGACATCTCGATCCCCGAGCCCAAGCTGACCCTGGAGATCCCCGCCGCCACGCCGGAGTCCCTGGCCGCCGGCCAGAAGCTCCTGGACCGCGCGGCGGCGGCCGTCGGCGGCAAGAAGCTGGCGGACATGAGGGGCTTCGCCACCAAGCAGACGCTCGCGGCCGAGATCCAGGGGATGTCCCTGAACATCACCATGGAGACCACCATCGTCCTGCCGGACCGCCTGAAGCTGATCCAGAAGCTGCCCTTCGGCGAATCCACGCAGGTCCTCGACGGCGACAAGGGCTGGGTCCAGAGCCCCATGGGCGTCCAGGACATCGAGGGCGCCGACGCCGCCAAGATGCGCGACCAGATCGCGGGCGACATGCTGATGCTGCTGCGCGACCACGCCGGCCGCACCTGCCAGGCCCTGCCGCCGGAGGAGCTGGACGGCAAGACCTGCGAGCGGGTCTACATCACCGACGAGGACGGCGAGTACACCTTGATGTTCCTCGACGCCGCGACCGGCCTGCCCGTGATGGAGCAGAGCAAGGGCGAGGCGCCGATGACCGGCGAGCCGGTCACCCAGAAGGTCAAGTACGACAGCTACAAGGATTTCGGCGGGGTGCAGCGCCCGGCGACGTTCACGATCCTGTTCGACGACGAGGTCTTCGCCACCGGGCAGACCACGTCGTTCACGCTGAACCCGACGGTTGCGTCGGGGTTCTTCGCGAAGCCCTGAGCCGACATTCCCGGAATACGTGAAAAGCGGGTGGTCGAGAGACCACCCGCTTTTCGATCGATTTGGAAGAAGCCGCGACCAAGGTCATCCGGGTTTCCCCAGGTAGCGTGAAGCCTTGCTGTTCCGGATCGTCTCCTGTGGTTGCAGCTTCTTCGCCATCAATTATATCAAATTTAACGACACTATTATGATTATATTTGAGCTTATATCGATTCGGAGTCATCGACGGGGAGCTCGTCGTGATCTAATCGAATATGAAATATAAAGATAAGACTTATTTGGGATCTTGTCGGACGAGCGGGGAATCGGCGAGCCATGGATGCCGCCGACGCAACGGTTCGGGATCACCGGCCTCA
>JAURXS010000097.1 GCA_030654305.1 bacterium
GCGCTGCGACGACTGCATCGCCTACCACACGATCCGCTGCGTCGAGCTGGGCGTGAGCAAGGCCGAGATCCTGGAGATCTTCGACGTGGGCCTGATCGTGGGCGGGTCGATCGTCGTCCCGCACCTGCGCCGGGCCCACGAACTGCTGGCGGAGCTGTTGGACGCGAAGGCGGCGGACGATTGAACCTGTTGATTTTCCGTTAATTGCCGGATCGTGACGATTTCGGGAACATTTTGCGTGTATCCTGATCCCTATCCGATCCCTGAAGGGGCCCGGTCCCGGTGGGCGCGCCGCGCGCGCACCCCTTGGACCGTTCGCCCTTGCACCCCTGTCAGGAGGCTGCCATGTCCCGGAAGCTCACGCTCATCGCCCTGTGCGGCGGTCTGCTGTTCGCCCTGGCCGGTGCGGCGAACGCAGGCGACGGCACGCCGCAGTTCGCCCGCATCGACGCCGCCCTCGATGCCGGCGCCCTCGACGCCGAGCAAGCCCTGCTCTATAAATTCTTCTACGTCTTCGACCAGGAGAAGCTGCCGGCGGACTACCGGCCCGAGACCGCGGGCCCGATCAAGTGCGCCACGCCGCTGATCATCGAGTTCGAGAGCCTGCGCGGCCGCCTGTCCGCGCGCACCGTCACGGCCATCGACGCCATGCTGGAGCAGCCGGCCGGCGACAAGGCCCTCTACGTCAGCCCCTCGGGCCGCTTCCAGTTCACGTACCTCACGACCGGCACCAACGCCGTGCCGACGACCGACACGACCCCGGCCAACGGCATCCCCGATTTCGTCGAGCGCTGCGCGACCTACATGGACACGTCCTGGACCACGGAGATCACCAACCTCCACTTCACCGCGCCGCCGCTGGCTCCCTATTACGCGGTCAGCTTCGAGAACATGTCGGCCTACGGCTACACCACCGTGGTGTCCGGCACGCGCACGCGCATCGTCCTGGAGAACAACTACGTCGGCTTCCCGGCGAACGACGACCCCGACGGCGACGCGCTCGGCGCCGCGAAGGTGACCTGCGCCCACGAGTTCAAGCACGCCTCGCAGCGCGCCACTTCGCTGTGGACCGAGGGCGGCTGGGTCGAACTGGACGCCACCTGGGCCGAGGACGTCGTGTACGACGCCACGAACGACTTCTACAACTACCTGCCGGTCGGCAGCGGCATCACCGACCCGACCAGCCCGCTGGACACCGGCGGCACCGGCTCCTACGAGGACTGCATCTGGCAGACCGTGATGAGCGAGACCTGGGGCAACCAGATCATCGTCGACTTCTGGGCCTGGCGCGCCCTGAACACGTCCCAGTCGGTGATGGACTCCTACAGCGCCATCCTGTCGATGAACGGCTCGTCGCTGGGCGCGTTCTTCGCCAAGTACGCGGCCTGGAACTTCGCGACGCGGGTCAAGGCCATCCCCGGCATCGGCTACAGCGAGGCGGCCTCGTTCCCCAACAGCGTGGTCACCGCCGGCAGCGCCTACCCGTACGTCGCCGCCGGCACGATCAGCCACCTGTCGGCCAAGCCGTTCTACCTCACCGGTTTCACGGCCGGCGAGGCCGGGCAGCTGCGCGTCCAGTTCGACGGCGGGAACCTGGTCGAGTTCGGCCTGGTCGCCGTGATCAAGAAGAACGACGGCTCGGGCGTGCTCGAGACCATCCCCCTGAACCCGGCGACCCAGTCGGCGAACTACCTGCTGAGCGTGCCCCTGGCCCAGATCGCCTCGGTCGGCCTGGTCTTCTCCAACACCGACGTCGGCGCCGACAACGCGACCTGGAGCCTCACGGTCAGCAAGCAGCTGCCCGCCGCGGCGCTGCAGGTCAGCCCCACGAACGTCGCGATCACCCTCGCCCCCGATGTCATCGACACCGACGCCGTCCAGCTCACGAACGTCGGCCTGGCCGGTTCCGTCCTGGACTACACGGTCCACGTCATGGACCAGGCGCCGGTGCTCAAGTCGGTGCGGCCGATCCGCGCCGTCGCCGCTGCGGGCCGCAGCGTTCCCGAGCCGAGCCGAGCCGACCTGATCAGCGCCCTGCGCTACGCGGGCGACTGCGTCTTGGGCAACGACGACATCGCGGGCATCCAGGTCTACTACGGTAGCTGGTGGTACGGCTTTGAGACCTACGCCACCCGCATCGACCCGGCCGACTACGCCTGCGCCTGCAACCCCGGCTTCAACGTGCGGGCCGTCCACATGATGCTCTACCTGGAGACGACCTCCGCACCCCAGGTCCAGGTGCACCTGGCCGCGGCGGGCGCCGACTGCACGGCCCCCGGCGCCATCCTGGACAGCAGCGGCGTGATGTCCATCTCCGGCATCGCCGCCAACGGCTACTACGACGTCGAGGTGGCCTGCGACTTCGCATGCCAGGACATGTCGGGCTCGTACTTCCTGCTGTTCGAATTCCTGGACTCCGCGGGCCCCGTGGGCATCGTCGTCGACTCCACGCCCCAGGCCTGCGTGAACTACAACGACTGGGGCGAGGGCTTCGTCGACGTGGTCAGCGGGTACGCCTTCGCCGGCGACTGGCTGATCTGGGCCGACGTCGACTGCTGCGGCGTGCCGACGCCCGAGGTCTCGGTCCTGTCGCCGAACGGCGGCGAGATCCTGCAGATCGGCGACAGCGCCACGATCACCTGGGCCGCGACCGTGATGACCGAGGTCAAGCTCGAGGTCAGCCACAACGGCGGCGGCGTCTGGGACGTCCTGCTGGCCAGCACGCCCAACGACGGCACCGAGACGCTGACCGTCGGCGGTCCCGCCTCCCAGAACGTCCTGATCCGCGTCAGCAGCCTGGACAACCTGTACAGCGACGTCAGCGACGCTCCGTTCTGGATCTACCAGACGGCGCCCTGGCTGACGGTGATGCCGGAGACCGGCTCGCTCGTCCAGAACGGGTCCGACCAGCTGAACCTGCTGTTCGACACCACGGGCCTGGTCGACGGCGATTACCACGCCTACCTCGTGATCGCCAGCAACACCGCCTCGTCGCCGGACGTGGTGCCCGTCGTGCTGACGGTGTTCGACCCGAACACGGGCGCCGGGGACGCGCCGCGCGTCTTCCGCCTGGACGGCAACGTGCCCAACCCCTTCAACCCCATGACCACGGTCTCCTTCAGCCTGGCGACGGCCGGCCGCGCGACGGTCGACGTGCTGGACCTGCAGGGCCGCGTGATCCGCACCCTG
>JAURXS010000098.1 GCA_030654305.1 bacterium
CGCTTTCCGAGATCGAGCACCGCGGCGCCGCCCCCGAAACCCTCGTCCTGCTCACCAGCGACCACGGCAACCTCGAAGACCTCTCCACCCGCTCCCACACCCGCAACCCCGTCCCCCTGCTCGCCTGGGGCCCGGGTGCCGCCACCCTGCTCGCCCGCTGCACCCGCCTCGACGAAGTGACCCCCGCCCTGCTCTCCCTCCTTGTAGTTTGAGGCATTCTATCTGCTGCGGCGGCTTGCCCCTTGTTCCACCTCGGAGAGACACACAGAGGCCCCGCGCTGCGATTTCCTTCCAGGCATGAGCAGCGCGGGGCCTCTGTGTGTCTCTCCGAGGTGCGTACTAGGGCAACCGCCCCTCCAGATAGAATACCTCGAAAACCTTCTCGTGGAAGATGGGCCCATGCCCAAAGTACCCGTCCTCCCCGAACAGCTCCCCGTGGTCCGACATCACCATGAAGTAGGTGTTGCGCGGGCAGCGCTCCATGAACTCGCCCACGACCCGGTCGAGGTGCTCCACGCAGACGACCTGCTTGTCGTAGAAGGCGCGGAACTGCGCCGGCGTGAAGAACTCCTCCTCCTTCTTGTCCTGCATGAACTCCGAGGGGTTCTTCAGGAAGTCGTCGAGGTGCTTGAACACGCCGTGGACGCCCGAGATGTGCGGCAGGTCGCCGGGCTTCTCGCCGGGCAGCAGGTAGGGGTAGTGCGTCTCGCCGGTGTTGAGGAAGAAGAACGAGGGGCGGTCGTCCCGGAACTGCAGCTGCTGGAAGATCAGGCCCAGGTCGTTGTGGCTGGGGGCGAGCTCGTACTTGTCGAAGTGCTGGCTCATGCTGGTCATCGGGTTCAGCACCGGCAGGCTGACCCAGCCCTCGTTCCAGTAGCCGGCCGCCTTCAGGAAGTGCGGCAGCGAGAGCTGGGGCACGAACTTGCCGAACTCCACGTCGGCCATGTTCAGCCGGCGGCTCCAGAGGGCGAATTCCTCGCGGTAGACGTTGCTGGCGAAGACGCCCTTGGGGCTCTGGTGGGGCACCATGCCCATCAGGAAGGTGTAGTGGCTGGGGCTGGTCCAGCTGGCGTAGCTGTAGCGCTTCTCGGCCGCCGCGATGCGGTCGAGGTTGGGCGTGCGGGCCGCCTGGTAGGCGTCCCAGCGGCAGCTGTCGAACACGATGAACACCAGGTTGTTGAGCTTGCCGCCGCCGGCGATGAGGCTCTTGACCCTGTCGATGAGGCCGGCCATGCGCGCTTCCTCCCGGTTGGGACGGGGTACCCGTCGCGCACATGATCGGAGTTGCCGCCCCCCCGGTCAAGGCTGCGGCCTTCGGCGGATCCGCGGCGCCGCGGGACCCCGCTACATCGCCGCGTCGAGGGCCTGGGCCAGGTCGGCCTTGGGCCGCATCCCCACCAGCGAGGCCACGGGCTGCCCGCCCTTGAAGACCATCACCGTCGGGATGCCGCGGATGCCGTACTTCGTCGCCAGGTCCTGGTTGTCGTCCACGTTGACCTTCACGACCTTCGCCTTGCCGGCGTAGTCGCGCGCCAGCTCCTCGATGGTCGGGGTCAGCAGCTTGCAGGGGCCGCACCACGGGGCCCAGAAGTCCACCATCACGGGCAAGGCGCTGTCGAGCACCTCGCCCTGGAACGATCCGCTCTCGACCTTGATCGCTTCGCTCACGTCGCCACCTCGCTGTCGGGGGTTGTTCTCGTCCAGGAAACTCGCATGGCTAAAGGCATGTTGCGTGCCAGGGATCGGCTCGAGGTCATAGAATCTAATACATTGATATACATAGAGTTACAATCATAGTGGCGTCGG
>JAURXS010000099.1 GCA_030654305.1 bacterium
CTGGCCGCCGGCGGGGGCGCCGTGCTCGCGACCGTCGCCGCCGCCGCAGCCGGCGAGCGCGGCGGCGATGATGAGGGCGAGGGCGAACAGCTTCGCTGGTCTCATGGACGCATCTCCTGGAGGACGGGGTCGCGGCCGGCGAGCGCGCGCAGGGCGGCCCAGGCGGCGTAACGGTCGGCCTCGCGTTCGACCAGCATCGCGCCAGTCTCGGCCAGCCGCCGCAGGGCCATGATCAGTTCGTCGGCACCGGCGACGCCTGTCGCGTAGCCGGCGCGGGCCGACTCGGCGGCGAGGGTCGCCTGGGGCAGGATCCCGGTGCGCAGGCGGACGACCTGCCGTTCGGAGGCGTCGAAGCGGGCCCGCAGGCTCGCGACCTCCGCGCCGGCCATGGCGAGCGCCTCGCGACGTTCGGCTTCGGCCATCGCGTGCTCGTGCCCGGCGGCCCGGGCCTCGGCGTCCTGCTTGTGCGACCGCCACAGCGGCAACTCCACGCCCACGCGGGCGGTGACCATCGGCGGCAGCGCGTCGCGCCAGCCGTACTCGGCGCCCAGGAAGACGTCGGGCGAGCCCTCGTGCCGCGCCGACTCGGCGCGGAGCCCGGCGGCGGCGGCGCGCGTCTCGGCGACGGTTACCTCGGCGAAGTCGCCGGGGACGACGGCGGTCGCGTTCTCGCCATCGATCAGGGGCAGCCCGGCATCGAGCGGCGGGAGGTCGGCCACGGGCAGGTCGAGGGCGGCGGCCAGCTCGGCCAGGTGCATGTCGCACTTGGCGTCGAGGTCGTCCAGGTCCCCCTCGAGCCGCAGCCGTTCGAGCTGGAGGTCGATCAGGTCGGACTGGCCGGCTTGGCCGGTCTCGTAGCGCGCCGTGAGGGAGGGCGCCAGCAGATCGATCAGGGCGAGCGAGGCGAGCAGCGACCGCCGTGAGGCATCGATCGCCGCCTGCTCGGCGTAGGCGGTCCGCGTGTCGGCCGCGAGGCGCCGCCGCGCCGCCACGAGATCGGCTTCGGCGACGTCGACCAGGGCCGCCGCCGCCGCCTGCCGCCGCCCGCGCTTGCCGGGCCACGGCAGGGTCTGGGCGACCTCGAACGCGGCCATGGCCATGGGGTCCTCGCCGATGCCGGCCCCGGGGTAGTCCTCGCCGCGCGCGCTGAACCCGACCATCGGGTCGGGCAGGGCGCCCGCGGCGGGCGCCTCCTCCCGCGCGGCGGCGATCTTCGCGGCGAGCGCCGCGAGGGCGGGGGATCGGGACAGGGCGAGCGCGACGAGGGAGTCGGCCGCGGCGACGGCCGCGGCCGGATCGCCCGCAGCGGCGAGCGCCGTGATCGGCTCGGCGGTCGGCAGCTCCGTCGCGCCGGCGACGCCGTCTACTCTTCGCCCGCCCGAACGGCTGCGGCCTTCCCGTCGGGCGTCGGGAAGGCCGGCGTGAAAGTCGCTTCCTTCTCGACGCCCCGCAGGCCGGACACGCGGATCAGCGCCGACACCTTGGCGGGGTCGACGTCGCCGAGATCGGCGGCGCCGAACAGGTGGTCCTGCACGAAGAGGACCATCCCGCCGCAGAGCTCGCACTTGCCGGGGGCGTCCCGCACGACCTCGGCGTGCATGGGGCAGAAGTAGGACGCGGGTTCGCCGGCAGCCGGCTGGTGCGCCTTCAGCGGCACCTCGAGCGTGCGGCCGTCCGGCAGCGCCAGCTTGGCGGTGCCGGTCGCCTTCTCGACCATGGCCGGCGCCAGCTCGTCGGTGTAGAGGAAGACGCGCACGCCCTGCGGTGTGATCAGGGTCTCGAAGGCGTGGGCCTTGGTGGCGGCGACGGCGCCGCCGTGCAAGGGTGCGATGGTGGCGGGTGCGATGGTGGCGGGTGCGGCGCCGCCCGCCACGGCGATCAGGGACGCCAGGGCGGCGGCGGCGATCGGCAAGCGCTTGGACATGGGCTTTCCTCCGGCGGAACGTCGGGAGCGGGGTTTCGACAGGGTGACAATCTACAGGAAAATCCCACTACTTGCCTGGGAATTATGGGTGAACCGCTCCCTGGGCCGCGGGTTCCCCGACCCCTCCCCGTTCCCTGAAAGCGCGCGCCCCGCCCCTTTCGGGGACGGGGCGCGGCCGGACCTGCCGGCAGGATCGGTTCGCCTGCGGCGAAACGCGGGTTCGGTCCGACTCAGCGGACCAGGCTCAGCCTCACCACCGCGCCCGATGCCGCGCCGTCCACGCGCAGCGTCGCGAAGTACACGCCGCTGGCGACGTCGCGTCCGCGGTCGTCGGCGCCCAGCCATGTGACGCGGTTCTCCCCGGCCACGCCGTCGATCGCTCCGAGGCGCTTCACCAGGCGACCCTGCACGTCGTGGATCCGCACTTCGGCCCGGCCGGCCCGCGGCAGCGTCAGCACGATCTCGGTGCGCGGGTTGAACGGGTTCGGGACCGCGCGCAACGCGAAGCGGTCCGACGGGATCTCCGGCGCGCCGGTCGCCGTGAGCAGCCCCACGACGAGCCGGAAGTTCCTCGGTTCACCCGACACGACGTTCACCGTGAGGGAAAGCGAATCCCAGAGGTCGATCACCTGGCCCTCGTCGTCGTCGATCAGCGTCAGGCCCCAGCCGGATGACTGGCCGAAGTCCGGCTGGAAGGACAGGGTCGCGAGCCCGCTGCTGCTGCTCGACAGCCGGAGGGGCCAGGTCTTGGCGTAGTGCACCGGATCGTAGAGCGACCGCGTGTCCGTCTTGAAGTCATCGCCCACGGACGCATTCCATTCGGGATGCGGGATGGCCAGCGACACGAATCCGTCCGGTGACGGCGGCGGTTCCGGGAGATCGTATTGGCCGTCGAACCCGTCCCACGCCCGGGAGAAGGCGCCGGCCCAGTTGTCGTAATCCAGCATGCCGTCGAGCACGGCACGCGCGTTCACCCCGAAATTCGGGTTCGCGGTTTGGCATGCGATCCAGGATTCGAAGCTGGCGTTGACCCACGCCTGGGGATACTCGGAGTTGCCCACGAAGCCGATGGCGGCCTGCAGAGGGGTGTTGATGCCTGGCGTGTGCACGTAGCCGGGATCCCCGTTAGGGAAGCTGGTCGAGCCGGGGATTCCCGCCAACTGGTAGACCGCGTACGAGCCGGCTCCGGGGGCGGCGCCGTACATCCTCTTGCTGGCGAGCACGTTGATGGATGCAGCCACAGGGCACCCGTCCATCGTCACCACGAAATCCGACGGATCGCCGTCGGTGTCCGTACCGCCGATGACCGTCCAGACGCCGGGCAGCGTGAAGTTGTTCGCCTCGTTGATGCGACACTCCCACGACCGGATGTAGTCGCCGGTGGGGTGGGTGAGGATCAGGTAGACGTCCAGGGGCGCGAAGCCGCCGGGATAGGTGGTGCTGAACCGGCTGGCGTCCAGGTCGAAGTAGACGCCGATCGCGTCCGGGCAGGGGCTGATCTGGGCCGCGGCGCCCGAGCCGAGGACCGTCAGCGCGATCGTGATCACGGCGATGGATTTCTTCATGGTCTCGCTCCCATCTCGATCGGGATCGGTCGCGGATCGTCGTGCTCACCTGCCCGCCGCGGGACCCGCCAGATACGAGCCCTTGATCGCGCCCCAGGCGCCCTCTTCCGCCGCGACGATGCCGTTGATGCCGAATACCGGCTCGTCGAAATCGCCGCTGCAGATGGTGGCGGGTGTATTGAATCCCATCGTGTGGACATACCCGGGAGTGCCCTGGGGAAAGCTGGTGGAGCCGGGTATCGGTCCGACGAAGAACTCGATGGGCGCCGATTCGTCCAGCACTCGCACCCACATCGTCCCCAGCACGACGACATTCGCGGCATTGGGATGGCTCGGTGCCGGCTCGGGCACGACCATGTAGTCGTAGGGGTCCATGTCGGCGTCCAGCCCGAACATATACCACTCACCGATCATGTCGCCGTCCTGCCGGGAATCGGTGACTCTGGCCTCCCATCCCATTACCTCGCTCCCACTTGGGCTGAGCAGACACAAGTAGATACTCGTCGGCACGCCGACGGGAATCGCGGCGTTACCACCACAGCCTGCAGGATTCAGCGGATCGAGGCAGATACAGAAAACATCCTGCTGCGCCGACGCGCCGACGGCCGCCGCCAACACCACGATGACGAGAAGGGGGATGAAGGGGATGCGGCTGCGCGAGAGAGCATTCCAAGGACGCCGATGATCCACGATCGACTCCCATCCGCGCGGGCGCGCGGGCGCGCGGCGCTGTCCGGGGTGTGTGTCGCATCGGGCGAATCGACTTCTTGAGGTTATCAATTCAACTGTGATAAAGCAAGCGCCCCGCCCATCGGGGGCGAGGCGCTCACACGCATCCGCACGACTGGGACCGTCGCCTATTTCACGAGGGTCAGCTTGAGCAGATCCTCCCCTCCCCCCGCCAATCGCAGGCGCACCATGTAGATGCCGCTGGGCACGCGCTGCCCGTGGTCGTCCAGCCCGTTCCACTCCGCGACGTGGTGGCCCGCCGTCTGCTCGCCGTCGAGCAGCGTCCGGATCTGCCGCCCGCGCACGTCGTGCACGGTCAGCTCGCAGCGTCCGGCCCTGGCCACCTCGTACGCGACCTCGGTCGACGGGTTGAACGGGTTCGGGGTCGCGGCCACCAGGCGCGAGACGGCGACGGCGACCGACGGGGGATCACCGTCGTCGATGCCGGTGACGTCGTCGCCGACCATGACGCGCCAGTCGCCGTCCAGGGCGACCGTGGAGCCGTCCGTGCGCCAGACAACGAGCGCGAACTCGGTCGGCGCCCCGGTGGCCGGGATCGTCACCGCGAAGGACGCATACGGGCTGGCTGCCTCGGCGGTCTGCCAGGCGATGCCGTTCTGCCAGGGCTCGGTCTTGCCCGTGGCGCCGAAGCTGAAGTCGTGCAGGGAGAAGCCGAGCTCGACGTCGGTGCTCGTCAGGGTGAAGACGTAGGTCCCTGCCGGCAAGTCCAGGCGGACAGCGTCGAGATAGCTGCCCGCCTCCACGGTGCCGAGCAGCCGCCCGTCGACCGGGCTGGCCCAGGCGTCGGTGGTCGTCTTGGTGGCCAGGGTGAAGTCCCCGGTGGACTGGCCGCCGGCGCGGACGACCCCGAGGTTGAACGTGGCCGTCCCGTGCGTCGAGACGCCGCGCAGCACGAAATCGCAGCCCGGCCCGCTCCACTGCGACAGGGCGTAGTCCGTCGTGTAACCCTCCTGCACGGTGGCGCTCGCGTAGATCCCCAGATCCACGTCGAGCACGTCGTCCCACGCGTAGGCGGCGACGATCGTGGGCACGCTCGGCATCACCGGCGTGCTCGGCCGGTAGCC
>JAURXS010000100.1 GCA_030654305.1 bacterium
GCTGGTCCTCGCCCCGCGCCGCGGCCTGCTCGCCGGCGCCTGGCGCCGCTGGCGCCGCCGCCGCGACCTGCGCCTGCACGCGGTCCTGCTCGACCTGCACGCCCTCGCCGGCCAGCACGGCGACCCCACCGCCGCGCCCCACGCCGCCGCGGTGCTGCGGGCGATGGCCGCCGGCGGCGCGGTGCGCCGTTCGCTGCGCGAACTGGCGGGCCGCGGCTGGGCGGCCGACGCCGGCGGCGATCTGTGGACCATCACCGCCGACGGCCGCGGCGAAGCCGAGCGCTTCCTCGCCGCCCGCGCCGTCGACGGCCGCCCGGAGGCCTCGCCATGATGTCGCCCCAGGTCGAGATCCAGCTCATCGCCGCGGTGACCGCCGCCGCCTGCTCCCTGGTGGGCACGTTCCTGGTGCTGCGGCGCATGGCGATGATGAGCGACGCGATCAGCCACTCGATCCTGCTGGGCATCGTCGTGGCCTTCCTGGCGGTCGGCGACCTCGCCTCCCCCTGGCTGGTCCTGGGCGCGGCGGCCACCGGCGTGCTGACCGTCGCCCTGGTCGAGACGCTGCACCGCACGCGCCTGGTCAAGGAGGACGCGGCCATCGGCCTGGTCTTCCCGGCCCTCTTCAGCCTGGGCGTGATCCTGCTGGCGCGCCACGCGGGTGCCGTCCACCTCGACACCGACGTCGTGCTGCTCGGCGAACTGGCCTTCGCGCCGTTCGACCGCTTCGCACCCGGCGGCACCGACCTGGGCCCGCGGGCGCTGTGGCTGGCGGGCGGCGTGCTGCTGCTGGACGCCGCCGCGCTGGCGCTGTTCTTCAAGGAGCTGAAGCTCGCGACCTTCGACGCCGGCCTGGCCGCCACGCTCGGCTTCGCGCCCGCCCTGATCCACTACGGCCTGATGTCGCTGGTGAGCGTGACCGCCGTGGCGAGCTTCGACGCGGTGGGGCTGGTGCTGGTGGTCGCGCTGATGGTGGGGCCGCCGGCCGCGGCCCACCTGCTGACCGACCGCCTACCGCGGCTGCTGGGGCTGGCGGTGCTGATGGGAGCGGCGTCGGCGGTCGGCGGCTACTGGATCGCCCGCTGGCTCGACGTCTCGATCGCGGGCGCCATGGCCGCGACGGTGGGGCTCGTCTTCCTGCTGGCGCTGCTGTCGGCGCCGCAGCGGGGCCTCGTCGCCGCCGCGCGGCGGCGCGCGACGCAGCGGCTGGAGTTCGCGCTGGCGATGCTGGCCATCCACGTGGCCCAGCACCAGGACGGGCCCGACGCCGCGGACGAGTGCCGCGCCGACCGCATCCACCTGCACCTGCACTGGGAGAGCGGGTTCGCCGAGCGGGTGCTGCGCGCCGCGGAGCAGCGGCGGCTCCTGCACCGTGCGGGCGGGCTGGTCCGGCTGGACGAGGCGGGACAAGCCCTGGCGCGCGGCGCCCTGACCCGCTAGACCGCGTCGCCGCCCATCACCAATTCGACGTCGTCGGCCGTCTTGGGGATCGGGGCCCCCAGCACGCGGTTGCCGTCGGCGGTGACCAGCACGTCGTCCTCCAGGCGGATCCCCCCGAAGCCCGCGTAGCGCCGCACGGCGGCGTAGTCGATGAACCCCTCGTGCAGCCCGGCGTCCTGCCAGCGCGCGATCAGCGCCGGGTTGAAGTAGATCCCCGGCTCGAGCGTGATCACGAACCCCGGCTTCAGCGCCTTGGCCAGCCGCAGGAAGTTCAGGCCGAACTGCGGGCTGCGCGCCTCCCCCTCGTCGTAGCCCACGGCATCGCCGAGGTCCTCCATGTCGTGGACGTCCAGGCCCAGCATGTGCCCGATGCCGTGCGGGAAGAACAGGGCGTGTGCGCCGGCGGCGACCGCGGCGGCGGGATCGCCGCGCATCAGGCCGAGGTCCTTCAGCCCGCCCGCGACGGCCAGCGCGGCCGCCAGGTGCACGTCGCGGTTGGTCGCGCCGGGCGCCACGGCCTCGATGGCCGCGGCCTGGGCGCCCAGCACCACGTCGTAGACGTCGCGCTGCCGCGGGGCGAAGACGCCGCTCACCGGGATCGTGCGCGTGATGTCGGAGCAGTAGCCCTCGCTGGTCTCGACGCCGCTGTCCAGCAGCAGCAGCTGGCCCGGCTCGAGCGTGTTGGCGCGGCTCTCGTTGTGCAGGATCTCGCCGCGCACCGAGACGATCGGCTGGAACGACGGCGGCATGTCGTAGCTGAGCGCCACGCCCTGCATGGCGCCGGCGATCTGGGCCTCGTGCAGGCCGGGGCGCGCGTTGCGCAGGGCGAACTGGTACATCAGCGCGCTGACGCCCAGGGCAGTCTCGATCTCGGCGATCTCGGCGTCGCTCTTGATCTCGCGCAGCGCGACCACGGCGCGCACCAGATCGCGCGAGGCGCCGTCCGCCACGGCCGACGGCGCCACGCCCAGCAGGTCCGCCAGCAGCAGGCGGTTGCTCGCGCGGTAGGGCGGCAGGTAGTGGACCCGCCCGCAGGCGGCGAGGTCCGCCGCGAGGCGGTCGCGCGGCGCGTGGCGCGCGAGCCCGGCCGCCGCGGCGAGGTCGCCGAGGGAGGGTTGCGGCCCGGACCACACCACGTCGTCGGGGTGGGGGGCCGGCCCGTACAGCGTGCCGGTTCCGTCGGGCAGCAGCAGCAGCGCCAGGTCGGGGCGCGCGATGCCGGCGAAGTACAGGAAGTGCGAGTCCTGCCGGAAGGGGTACGCGTTGTCCTCGTAGTTACGGCTGGCCTGGCCGTTGCCCGGCAGCAGGATCGCGCCCTCGGGCAGCAGGCCGCGCAGGGCCTCGCGGCGCAGGATGCGGGTGGCGGTGTCCATGCGGTCCATCCTTTCCGGCGGTGGCGGCGCGGGCCGCGTCGGCGGCCCCGGATTCGGGCCAGAGTAGCTCAGGCCCGACGCTCCGGCCACGGCTGAAAAAAGCGCCGCCCCGGCCGAAGCCGGGGCGGCGCCCTCTTGCGCGCTCTCCGTCGGAACGCGCCTGAAGCTACCGGTACATCGCCTTGACCGAACCCCAATCGGCGTTCTCGTTGCCCACGGGGGTGCAGGCGCCGCTGGTGTTGTCGTCCCAGTTGGACGTCAGCGTCTGCTCGCCGGGCATGGCGTTGTCGACGACGAAGCTGCGGTTGGCCACGTTCTCCCACGAGCCGCAGTCGTCCTTCTTGAACTTGTACTCGACCGTCAGCGGGATCGCCGAGCCGGCCGGGAACACGAGGCAGGTCTGGTACAGGCCCGGGCCGACCTGCACGGCCGGCACGCCGGCGCCCCAGTTCGAGAGCTGGGCCACCGAGCCGATGGAGCAGACGCCGCCGGTGTTGTCGATGCCGTCGAGGCACACCTGCAGGCAGACCGTGCGGTCGGCGTCCAGGAGGTTGCCCAGGCCGCAGCCGATCGGCAGGTTGTTCCAGCTGTCGGCGGCCAGGACCACCGAGGTCGTGCCGTCGGTGGGCAGCATGACGGGGCGATTGGCCGCGCCTTCCCACGTGCTGCAGCCGTCCTTCTTGAACTTGTACTCGAAGGCGGGGTTGCCGCCGGCCGGGAAGGTCACGACGACTTCGTACAGGTCGCCGCCGAGACTGGTCATCGTCACGCCCGTGTTCCAGCTGCCGATCGCGGGTGCGCTGCCGATGACGCAGGGAGCGCCGGAGGTGGCCTCGCCGCTCATGCACAGCGTGAAGGTCACGTTCACGTCGACCGGCAGCACGTTGGTCACGTTGTAGCGCTGCGCGGGCGGGTTGCCGGCCTGGTCGTTGACGCTGGTGAACCAAGTGTCGTCGGTCAGGTCGTGGAACTTCACGTGCACGTCGACATACGACGCGCCCATGAGCATGGCCTGCGGGACCTGGACCGTGTACTCGTCGTTGCTGCCGACGTCGCCCTGGAACGACATCTGGACGGTCGACACCGCGCCGCCGTCGGCCGACATGTCGCAGAACGCTTCGATGCCGGCGCCCTGGCCACCGGCGTCGGTGACCCCGCCCTTCCAGCACTGGGCGTAGACGTTCACGGGGCCGGTCGGCACGACGATCGCGCCGCTGTTGGGCCACACGTTGCCGCCCCAGCCGATGACGGCGGCGGCGTTGCCGGCGCCGAGGGCCAGCAGCAGGACGGACAGCAGAAACACTTTCTTCATGGCTCCTCCTCAAGGTGACGCTGCCCGTGAGCGGCACGGGCGATCAGGCCGCAAAACGCCTTGTCGTGGCGCATCGTGGAGTGATGATTGTATCACAGAAACGCAGATCCTTGATCAAACGATCTGCAGAACCCGCCGAATTTTACGTCTCGGTGGAATCGTCCGGATCGCGGGACGGCAGCGGCGGATCCGGGGAACGCCCTTTAAGTTGCCTGAGCAATATTTGATGTTGCGATTATTGACTCATCTCATGTATGCTGGCGACATGGCACAGGAACCTCTCTCCCTGGAAACCAGCCTCTCCTTCCGGCTGCTGAACACCGCGCACGCGGTCCAACTGCACCACCAGCGGGCCCTGGGCGGGGCCGCGCTGACGCTCAGCCAGTTCTGGGTGCTGAAACTGGTGTGCGACGGGGACGCGAGGCGGCCGTCGGACGCAGCCCGGCGGCTCGGGGTCCATCCCGGGGATGTCACGCGGCTGATCCGGGGGCTGTCGGCGAAGGGCCTGCTCACGCGGTCGCGGCGGGGGGACGACCAGCGGTCCCTGCACCTGGCGCCGACGCCCAAGGGCGAGCAGGTCGCGGCGGAACTGGGGGCGCTGATCGCGGCGGCGGACGTCGCGCTGGCGGCGGCCGCCGGACCGGATGCCGCGGCGCGGCTGTTCGGGCTGCTGGACGCCGTCCACGAGCGGGCCGGGGTCCGGAACACCGCCGGCGCCTGACCGCCGACGGCACGACTCACATGTTGCGTCGGTACTGCCCCCCCACCTCGTAGAGCGCCGCGCTCATCTGCCCCAGCGAGCACACCCGCGAAGCCTCGAGCAGCGCCTCGAAGACGTTGCCGTGCGCGACGGCGGTGCGCTGCATGGCGGCCAGCGCCGCGGGGGCGCGCCCGGCGTGGCGCTTCCGGAAGTCCGCCAGCGAGGCGATGGCGTCCTCCTTCTCCTGCGGGGTCGAGCGGATCACCTCGCCCGGGAGCACCGTCGGCGAGCCCTTGGGGTCGAGGTAGGTGTTCACCCCCACGATGGGCAGCTCCCCGCTGTGCTTGCGCGACTCGTAGAGCAGGGACTCCTCCTGGATGCGGGTGCGCTGGTACATGCGCTCCATCGCGCCCAGGACGCCGCCGCGCTCGCTGAGGCGCTCGAATTCCGCCAGCACCGCCTGCTCCACCAGGTCGGTCAGCTCGTCGACGATGAACGCGCCCTGCAGGGGGTTCTCGTTGCGGGCCAGGCCCAGCTCCTGGTTGATGATCAGCTGGATGGCCATCGCGCGGCGCACCGACTCCTCGGTCGGGGTGGTGATCGCCTCGTCGTAGGCGTTGGTGTGCAGGCTGTTGCAGTTGTCGTAGATCGCGTAGAGCGCCTGCAGCGTGGTGCGGATGTCGTTGAAGCCGATCTCCTGCGCGTGCAGCGAGCGCCCCGAGGTCTGGATGTGGTACTTGAGCTTCTGCGAGCGCTCGTTGGCGCCGTAGAGGTTGCGCAGGGCCTTGGCCCAGAGGCGCCGGGCGACGCGGCCCATCACGGCGTACTCGGGGTCCATGCCGTTGCTGAAGAAGAACGACAGGTTGGGCGCGAAGTCGTCGATGCGCATGCCGCGCGACAGGTAGTACTCGACGTAGGTGAAGCCGTTGGCGAGCGTCAGCGCCAGCTGGGTGATCGGGTTCGCGCCCGCCTCGGCGATGTGGTAGCCGCTGATCGACACCGAGTAGAAGTTGCGCACGCCGCGATCGATGAAGGCCTGCTGCATGTCGCCCATCATGCGCAGCGCGAACTCCGTGGAGAAGATGCAGGTGTTCTGGGCCTGGTCCTCCTTGAGGATGTCGGCCTGCACGGTGCCGCGCACGCCCGCCAGGGTCTCGCGGCGGATGCGCCCGTAGACCTCGGGCTCCAGCACGCGGTCGCCGCCGGAGCCCAGCAGCAGCAGGCCCAGGCCGTCGTGGCCGGGAGGCAGCGGGCCGCGGTAGGCGGGGCGCGGCATTCCCAGGTCGGCGTACTCGCGCTCGATCCGCGCCGCGGTCTCGTCGGCCAGCCCCTGCGCGCGCAGCCACTTCTCGCACTGCTGGTCCACGGCCGCGTTCATGAAGAAGGCCAGCATCATCGGCGCGGGACCGTTGATGGTCATCGAGACGCTGGTGCGCGGGTCGGTCAGGTCGAAGCCGCTGTAGAGCTTCACCGCGTCGTCGAGGGTGGCGACGCTGACGCCCGAGTTGCCGATCTTGCCGAAGATGTCGGGGCGGCGGTCGGGATCCTCGCCGTAGAGCGTGACCGAGTCGAAGGCGGTCGAGAGGCGCTTCGCCGGCATGCCCAGCGAGACGTAGTGGAAGCGGCGGTTGGTGCGCTCGGGGCCGCCCTCGCCGGCGAACATGCGCGTGGGGTCCTCCCCCTCGCGCTTCAGCGGGAAGACGCCCGCGGCGTAGGGGAACTCGCCGGGCGCGTTCTCGGTCAGCAGCCAGCGCAGCACCTCGCCCCAGTCGTCCCAGCGCGGCAGCACGACGCGGGGGATCCGCGTGCCGCTCGGCGAGAGCGAGGTCAGCGGCTGTTCGACCGTCCGGTCGCGCACCTCGAAGCTGTAGGTGTCCTGCGCGTAGCGGCGGCGGGTGGCGGTCCAGGCGCGCAGCCGGTCCGCGCAGCCGGCGTCGAGCCGGCGCAGCAGCGCGGCGTAACCGTCCAGCAGCTCCGCGCAGCCGGCGGGGTCGCCCGGCAGGGGCGCCGGGGCGGGCAGCACGTCGGCGGGGTCGGGCGCCGCGCCGCGCAGCTCGCAGACCGCACCGTGGAGGCGGTAGAGACGTCGCGCCAAGCCGCTCTGCTCGGTCACGAAGGCGTCGTGGCGGCGGCTGGCCTCCACGATCTCCGACAGGTAGCGGGTGCGCGCCGGCGGGATCACGAAGTTGCGTTCGGTGGTGACCGGATCGCCGACCTCGGCCGTGGGGAAGACCGCGCCCGTCTTCGCGCCGATCACGCGCATGAGGTGGCCGTACAGGGCGTTCAGGCCCGGGTCGTGGAACTGGCTGGCGATGGTGGCGAAGACCGGCAGGTCGCCGGGCGCGGCCTCGAAGAGGCCGTGGTTGCGGGCGTACTGCTTGCGCACGTCGCGCAGGGCGTCCTGCGAGCCGCGGTGGTCGTACTTGTTCAGGGCGATCACGTCGGCGAAGTCGAGCATGTCGATCTTTTCGAGCTGGGACGCGGCGCCGTACTCGGCGGTCATCACGTACAGCGACACGTCCGAGTGCTCGACGATCTCGGTGTCGCTCTGGCCGATGCCCGAGGTCTCCACGATCACCAGGTCGAAGCCGGCCGCGCGGCAGACGGCGATGGCGTCGCGCACGTGGCCGCTGAGCGCGAGGTTGGCCTGGCGCGTGGCCAGCGAGCGCATGTAGGCGCGCGGGTCGCCGATGGCGTTCATGCGGATGCGGTCGCCCAGGAGCGCGCCGCCCGACTTGCGCTTGCTCGGATCGACGCTGACCACCGCCACGGTCTTGTCGCGGAACTCGTGCAGGAAGCGGCGCACCAGTTCGTCCACCAGCGACGACTTGCCGGACCCCCCGGTGCCGGTGACCCCCAGCACGGGCGCGCGGCGCGCCTCGGCCAGCGCCGCGATCCGCGGCGCGATCCCGGCGTAGGCCTCCGGCAGGTTCTCGGCCAGCGTGATCGCGCGCGCGATCGCCTGCGGGTCGCGGGACTCGACGCCGGCCACCAGGCCGTCGTCGGCCGCCTCCACCGCGGGGAAGTCGCATCCCCTGAGCACCTCGTCGATCATGCCCTGCAGGCCCAGGGACCGCCCGTCGTCGGGCGAGAAGATGCGGGCGATGCCGTGGGCGTGCAGCTCGGCGATCTCGTCCGGCAGGATGGTACCGCCGCCGCCGCCGTAGATGCGCGTCGCCGCGCCGCGCTCGCGCAGCAGGTCGTGCATGTACTTGAAGAACTCGAGGTGGCCGCCCTGGTAGGAGGTGATCGCCACGCCCTGGGCGTCCTCCTGGATCGCGCAATCCACGATCTCGTGCACCGAGCGGTTGTGCCCGAGGTGGATCACCTCGGCCCCGCCCGCCTGCAGCAGCCGGCGCATGATGTTGATGGCGGCGTCGTGCCCGTCGTAGAGGCTGGCGGCGGTCACGATGCGGACGTGGTGCCGGAGCTTGTAGGGCTGGACTGGCTTGTGGGGCTGGACTGGATTATTGGGCTGGATTCGGGGCATGCGCGTTCCTCGCGGACGGAGGAGCGCCCGGCCCGCGGGGCCGGGCGGTCGTCGATCTTCGAAACTCCTGGAAGATATAGCACAGGGCCCATTCCCGGGCAATGCGCGGCCTCCGCTTGCATCGCGCCGCGGTTTCGTTAACATCGCCGGACACCCGAGTCCCGGAGGATCCCATGGCCGTCCGCCCCCCGACACCGAAGAAGCCCGTCTTCAAGGTCAGCAGCTGCGAGTGTGCGGACTGCCGGGCCGCCTGCCTCAACTCGCCGGGCTGGTTCCAGCCCGCCGAGGTGCCCCGGCTGGCCAAGCACCTGGGCCTGACGGTCGAGGAGACCTTCCGCAGGTACCTGGCCGTGGGTGTCACCCACACCACCGACGGTTCGCCGCGCCACGGCGTGATGCCGCACAAGCTGCGGGACCACAAAAAGCCGGGCGGCGTCTGGACCCTGCCGGAGCTGGCCGATCCCGGGCGCTGCATCTTCTTCGACCACGGCAAGTGCACGATCTACGGCGTGCGACCCTACGAGTGCGCCCGCATGATCCACGGCCGCGAGAACGAGGCGGTGAAGCTGCGCCGCACGATCGTGAAGAACTGGACCGCCGAGGCCCTGGCCCCCTTCGCCAAGCTGACGAAGACCAAGCTGACCGGGGCGCCGCCGCCGCTGGGCTCGCGCCGGCCCGGGTCCGCGCCCGCGCGAGCGACCGGCGGGAAGAAGCCGCCGACGAAGCCGAAGGGCTCGTCGTGACCACGGGGCGGCCCGTCTACCTGGACGTCAACGCCACGACGCCGCTGGACCCGCGCGTCGCGGCGACCATGCGCGACGCCATGGAGCTGTTCGGCAACCCGAGCAGCGGCCACGCCTACGGGCGCGAGGCCCATGCGGCCCTCGATCTGGCGCGCGCCCGGGTGGCGGGGCTGCTCGGCTGTTCCCCCGCCGAGATCGTGTTCACCAGCGGCGGCACCGAGGCGAACAACCACACCGTCAAGGGCGCGGCCTGGGCGCGCGCCGACCGCGGGCGGCACCTCGTGATCTCGGCGGTGGAGCATCCCGCCGTGCGGGGGCCGGCGGCCTGGCTCGCGGCGCGGGGCTGGGAGACGACGACGGTCCCCGTGGATCGCGACGGCCGGGTCGACCCCGCGGACGTGGCGCGCGCCGTGCGCCCGGACACCGTCCTGGTCTCGGTCATGCACGCCAACAACGAGGTGGGCACGCTGCAGCCGGTCGCGGAGATCGCCGGGATCGTCCGCGCGGCCGGAGCCCTGATGCACACCGACGCCGCCCAGTCCGCCGGCAAGGTCGCGGTGCGGGTCGGCGAGCTGGACGTCGACCTGCTGTCCCTCGCCGGGCACAAGCTGTACGGCCCGAAGGGCGTCGGCGCGCTCTACGTGCGCGGCGGCGTGGCGATCGAGAACCTGAGCCACGGCGCCGGCCACGAGTCGGGCCGCCGCCCCGGCACCGAGAGCGTCATGTTGATCGCGGGCCTGGGTGAGGCGGCGCGGATCGCGGCCGCGGAGCTGGGCGAGGAACTGCCGCGCCTGACCAAGCTGCGCGACCGCCTCGAAGCCGCCCTCTGCGCCGGCTGCCCCGACGCCGTGGTCCACGCCCGGCAGGCCGAACGCCTGCCCAACACCCTGAGCCTCGGCTTCCCCGGCGCGCGCGCCGACCGGCTGCTGGCGGGGCTGCCGGGTGTGGCCTGCTCCGCGGGCGCGGCCTGCCACGGCGGCGGTGCCGAGGTCTCGGCCGTGCTCGCCGCGATGGGCGCGCCGCGCGAGGCCGCGCTGGGCACGTTGCGCTTCTCGGTGGGCCGCTTCACCACCCGCGAGGACGTCGACCGGGCCGTGCCCCTGATCCTGACCGCGGTGGCCGCCGCCCGGCGGGAGGGGTGACGGGCACGCCCCGTTCCTCCCCGAACCGTGTCGACTTTTCCGGTCGCCCGCTCGGTCGAACGATCCGAGCACGAACGTCAGCGAGACTCGGGAGAACGACGATGCCCCGACCGACACGGATCCCGCCCGCCGTTCGCCTGTCCCTGTTGCTGGTGGTCTCGCTCT
>JAURXS010000101.1 GCA_030654305.1 bacterium
ACGACGAAGCGCGCATGCTCCGCATCGCCGGTGACGCGGCCGCCACGGTCGGCCTGCGGGTGGTCCGCACCTGCCTCGCCGCCCACGAGGTGCCGCCGGAGTACCGGGACCGGCGCGACGACTACGTCCGGCTGGTCTGCGCGGAGATCCTGCCGCGCATCGCCGGCGAGGGCCTCGCCGAGCGGCTGGACGTCTTCTGCGAGCCTTCGGTCTTCGACCTCGAGCAGACCGCGACGATCCTGCGCCGGGGCCGGGAGCTCGGCCTGCGCGCCACCGTCCACGCCGACGAGCTGGAACCGTTCGGGGGCGCGGCCCTGGCCGCGCGCCTGGGGGCGGATTCGGCGGACCACCTCATCCGCATCGACGACGCGGGCATCGCCGCCCTGGCGGGGTCGCCGACCGTGGCGGTGCTGCTGCCCGGGACGGTCTTCTCGCTCGGGCTGCGCGGCTACGCTCCGGCGCGGGCGATGATCGCGGCGGGCGTCGCGGTGGCCCTGGCCACCGACTTCAATCCCGGCAGCTGCCCGATCGCCTCGGTGCCCCTGATCCAGTCCATCGCCTGCACCCAGATGCGCCTGACGCCGGCCGAGGCCCTGGCGGCCTCCACGGTGAACGCCGCCTGGGCGCTCGGTCTCCAGGACGAGGTCGGTTCGCTGGCGCCGGGCCGCGCCGCGGACTTCCTGGTGCTGGACGTCGACGACTTCCGTTTGGTGCCCTACCACGCCGGGCGCAATCCCGTGCGCGAGGTGTGGCGCGACGGTCGCCGGTTGGTGGCGCGATGAGGCGGGGACGCCTGACCCGCTCGCTCTCGGCCGGCGCCGCGGCGCTGGTGCTGGCCGTGGTCCCGGTCATGACTGCCGGCGCGCAGGCCGTCGCGCCGGCCGGCATCTGGTCGTCGGCGCTGGTCGAGGTGCCGACCGGTTCGCGCACGCCCTGGGTGCCCTTCGCCGGTGACGTCGCCGACCTGCTGGGCCGCAGCACGCCGCTGATCGCCGTCAGGGACGGCGCGCCGGGTGCGCCCCTGCTCGCGCTGCACCTGCCCGGCGACGACGCCGTCCCGTTCGCCGAACTGGACGGTTTGCCGCTGAACCTCGGGCACCGCTGGGCCGACGATCCCTGGACCTGGTCGCTGGCCGGCGTGGACCTCGCGCGGGTCGGCTTCGCCCAGGATCCACGCGGCGGCGGCGCGCCGAGACTCTCCTGGGTGTCCTGCCCGGCGGACACGGGCAGCAGCCTGCTGGACAGCGCCTTCTTCAAGGGGGCGGGGGACACCTACCTGCGAAGGCTCTCCCTGCGCACCCAGCAAGCGCCCTGGGAAGCGCGCTTCGACTTCGAGGAGCTGCTCGACGAACTGCCGCAGGACGGCAGCGTCACGGCCGGCGTCGCCGAGAGCCGCTCGCGCCTGTCCCGCACGACCCTGACCCGCCGCTTCCCCGATGCTTCGACGCTGGCGGTGGGCTACGCCCGCGATCGCCGCCACAAGACCGGCCTGACGCGCTACGGCGCGCTTCGCCAGGAGACCTGGGGCGACCGCACGACCGCGCGCTGGCGGCAGGCCTGGGGCGACGGCGAGCTGAGCGCCGGCCTGTGGTCCTCGCGCGTGGACGTGGTGCGGGAGATCGGCGCCGACGACCGCAAGGTGGAGACGGCCCGCGACGGCGCCCGCCTGGAACTCGGCCGCGGCGCCTGGCGGCTGGACGCGCAGGTCGCGTCCTGGCGGCTGTCCGATGACGCCGCGGGCACCGCGGCCTGGGCGGGGGCGGACACCGCGCGTGTGGGCGCGACGGGCCACGAAGCGCACGTCGTCGCCGTCTGGGGTCCGCCGGACGTCGCGGCCCGGACGTTGGCCGACTGGCGCCTCGAGTGCGCCGGCCGCTGGCACGAACTCGCCGGCTGGTCGCCGCACCTGGGCGCCGCCTGGCGTCCTGCCGGCGGGCCGCTGCGCGTGGGGTTGAGCCGCGGCGGGCGGGCCCCGCGGCTGGACGAACTGTTCACGGCCGAACGCGTGTTCTCCGACGGCCAGCCCGTCGTGCTGCTGCCGGCGCGCGGTCTGGGCTGGGAGGACCTCACCGAGGCGACGCTCGCCGCCGACGGCCGTTTCGCCGGGCACTCGTTACGATTCGACGCGACGTGGCGCCGGCTGCGCGACGGCATCGGCTGGCGCGCGGTGACCTCCGGCTCAGAGACGGGCCGTTGGGCCAACGACGTGGAGCTCGAGGGCTGGGCCGCGACGATCGCCGCCGCGCGCGCCGTCCGGCTGGCCGGCTGGTTGCGCTGGGAGGCGTCGGCGAGCTGGCGCGGGACCGACGTCGGCGCCGGTTCGCCGCTGGCCCTGCCGCCGGACCGGTCCGCCGTGCTGAACGTGTTCTGGGAACGCCACGCCTTCCGCGAGGACGGCATCCTCGAGGTGGGTTACGTCCTGGAGTACCGCGGCGCCATGGCGGATCCCTGGCTCCCCGGCGGCGCCGTCGACGTGCCGGCCCGCACGCTGCACCACCTGCTGGGCTCGTTCCGCCTGGTCGGTGCGGACCTGGGGATCGAGCTGCGCAACCTCACCGGCGTGACCACGGCCGTCGACGATCTGGTCCCGTCCCCGGGACGCGAGATGCGCTGGCGCCTGCAGTGGACCCTGAGGCGCTGACCTCCCGCCACGACTCCCGCCACGGGCGTCTCCCACGCCCTTGACCGCCTCCCCGCCGCCGGCGCGCGCCGGCCGGAGACGACGTGACCCGACGCGAAACCGCGGGCCTGCTGCTGCTGTTCGTCGCGGTGCTGGCCGGCCGCTGGGTCCGCCACGCCCTGCTCGTGGACGCCGACGGCGCCTGGCGCGAGCCGGGTTTCCTGGACGCGATGCTGCCGGCCCTGGTCGTCGAGGAGGTCGCGCCGGCGCCGCCGGTGCCCCCCTTCCACGTCAACCTCACCACCGCCGATACCCTGACCTGCCTGCCGGGCGTCGGCGCGGTGCTCGCGGGCCGCATCGTGGCCGAACGGGAACGCGGCGGGCCGTTCCGCGACCAGGAGGACCTGCGGCGGGTCAAGGGCATCGGGCCGAAGCTGTCGGCGCGCCTCGGCCCGCTGTTGCTCTACGACACGAAACCCGCCGCCGGCCGCACCGGCGGGTCAAGTTCCGGCCGGGCCGGCCGATGATCTTTCGGTGAGCCGCGCGCGGTGCGCGGCGCGACCGGGAGGCCGCCGATGCCCTGGGCCCTGTTGGGCTTGTTGCTGATCGCGAGCGCGGAGCTGCTGCGCCGGCTGCGGCGCGCGCGCGCCGAGGGCCGCCTGGCGTCGGCGCGCGAGCGGTCGCTGCGCACCGACCTGCGCAACGTCCTGGCGAACCTCGGCAGCGGCCTGGTGATCTCCGACCGCCACGGCGTCATCCAGCGCGCGAACCCCGCCGCGGCGCGCATCCTGGGCGTGCGCGAGGAGGACCTCGCCGGCCAGACCGTCGCCGACGCCTTCGACGAGGGGCGCCGCGAGTTCGCCCGCGCCGTGGTCCAGGTGCTGGCCGGCGGCGAGGCGGTGGCCCGCCGCGAGATCCTGCTGACCCTGCCCGAGGGGCGGCAGCTGCCCGTCGGGATCAGCGTCCACCCCGTCCGCGACGAGGCGGGCCGCCAGGCCGGCGCCGTCGCCATCTTCCAGGACCTGAGCGAGGTCAACGCCCTGCGCGAGCGCATGCGCGAGAACGACCGGCTGGCCGCGATCGGCGAGCTGTCCGCCAGCATCGCGCACGAGATCCGCAACCCCCTGGGCAGCATCCGCGGCAGCGCGGAGCTGCTGGCCGCGGAGCTGGAGGTCGGCGGCCAGGAGCAGCGGCTGCTGGCGCTGATCCTGAAGGAGAGCGAGCGGGTCAACCGCATCGTCAGCGACTTCCTCGCCTACGCCCGGCTGCGGCCGGCGGTCCGCCAGCTGGCGGAGCTGAAGCCCTTCCTGGAGGACATCGCCTTCCAGGTCCGCATGCACCAGCAGGGACGCGAGGGCCTGCGCATCGTCACCGCGATCGAACCCGACGACCTGCTGGTGCTCATGGACCCCGAGCAGATGCAGCAGGTGCTGCTGAACCTCTCGCTCAACGCCTGCGAGGCGATGGACGGCCGCGGCACGCTGACTCTGGGCGCGACGCTGGACGACGACAACTCCGTCTGCCGCCTCGTCGTCGCGGACACCGGGCCGGGCATCGCGCCGGAGGTGCGGGACACCCTGTTCCGCCCCTTCGTCACCACCAAGACCGGCGGCACCGGGCTCGGGCTGCCCGTCGTGCAGCGCATCGTCACGGCCCATGGGGGCGAGATCCTGGTCGGCGCCGCGCCGGACGGGGGCGCCGAGTTCCGCATCGACCTGCCCCTGGTGCTGGACACCGCCGGGGCCGCCGCCGCTCCCGACCTGCTCGCCGTGTAGCCGCCGTTGCATTCTGCCCCGGCCGGGCGTCGCCTGATGAGGATTCCTGCACCTTCGGACTCAAGCCCCTTGCAATCTGACCGATAACAAGCGGGACGGACGGGAGAAGCACGGCCGCCCGCGCGGCTCGACCCAAGGAGCGTTTCATGACGGAGAACCGGATCCTGGTCGTCGACGACGAGGAATCGATGCGGCAGTACCTCTCCATCCTGCTGGAGAAGGAAGGCTACGAGGTGGTCGCGGCGGGCTCGGGCGCCGAGGCCCTCCAGCTGATGGAAGCCGACCCCTTCGCGGTCGTGCTCAGCGACATCCAGATGCCCAAGGTGGACGGGATCCAGCTGTTGAAGGGCATCAAGGCCATCGACCCCACGACGCCGGTGATCATGCTCACGGCCTATGCCAGCGAACAGTCGGCCATCGACGCCGTGAACCTCGGCGCCTACTCGTACCTGCAGAAGCACTGCAAGAACGACGAGATCAAGGTCGCGGTGCGCAACGCGCTCCAGCTGCGGCAGACGCGCCGCGAGAACGTGCACCTGAAGCGCGAGCTGACGCGCACGCGCGGCCAGACGCGGATCATCGGCCAGAGCGCGCGCATGCAGGAGGTCTACCGGCTCATCGGCAAGATCAGCGCGACGTCGGCGACCGTCATGATCAACGGCGAGAGCGGCACCGGCAAGGAGCTCATCGCCCGCTCGATCCACGAGCGCAGCGAGCGGGTCGACAAGCCGTTCGTGCCCATCAACTGCGGCGCGATCCCCGAGACCCTGCTCGAGAGCCAGCTGTTCGGCCACGTGAAGGGCTCGTTCACCGGCGCGGACCGCGACCACGACGGCTTCTGCCGCCAGGCGCAGGGCGGCACGATCTTCCTGGACGAGATCGGCGAGACGCCCCACGCCATCCAGGTCAAGCTGCTGCGCATGCTGCAGGAGCGGGAGATCTACCCCGTGGGTTCGAGCAAGCCGGTCAAGGTGGACCTGCGCGTCATCGCCGCCACCAACCGCGACCTCGACCTGGAGGTGGCCGCCGGCCGCTTCCGCACCGACCTGTTCTACCGCCTGAACGTCATCCCCATCGACCTGCCGCCGCTGCGGGCGCGGCGCGACGACATCCCGCTGCTCTGCGACCACTTCCTGCGCAAGACGTGGCCGGACTATCCCGGCAAGCTCGGCGCGGCGCTCGAGGACGACGCCCTGCGGGCGCTGTCGGCCTACGACTGGCCCGGCAACGTGCGCGAGCTGGAGAACGTCCTGGAGCGGGCCAGCATCATCCGCGAGGGCGAGCGCATCATGCGCCACGACCTGCCCCCGGCGGTCGCCACGCCGCTGCCCTGCACGGTCTCGGCCTCCGAGGCGATCGGCACCCACGTGCCCCTGGAGCAGATCGAACGCCTGCACATCGAGCAGGTGCTCGCCAGCGTCTCGGGCCACAAGAAGCGCGCCGCGGACATCCTGGAGATCAACCCCTCGACCCTCTACCGCAAGCTGCTGCGCTACGAGACGGGGGAGACGTCGCCCTACGGCGAGGACGAGGCCGCGGAGCTGGCGGCCCGCGACGCGACCGAGGCCATCGCGTCGGCGGTGCTGGCCGGGATGCGCGACGGGGTGGAGGAGCCCGAGACGGTCGGCGTCGGCGACGCCGTCTGAGCCCACCTGGGACTTCCCTCGGACCGGGCGCCGGGCTGTGCTTGCCCGGCGCCCCCGTTTTGCCTATGCTCGCCACCGGCACCCCTACGGGTCGGAGGCGCGGCGTGTGGATCTCCCTGATCGGCTTCATGGGCAGCGGCAAGAGCACCGTGGCGCGCCTGCTCGGGGAGCGGGCGCTGCTGCCGGTGGTCGATCTCGACCGCGAGGTCGTGCGGCGCGAGGGCGCCGGCATCGGCGAGCTGTTCCGGTCGCGGGGGGAGCCGGGTTTCCGGGCCGCCGAGTTCGCGGCGCTGGATGCCCTGGCGAAGGATGCCGACCTGGTGATCGCCTGCGGCGGCGGCCTCGTCACGACGCCCGCCGCGGTGGCCCTGATGCGCGCCGCGGGCTGCGTGATCTGGCTGGACGCCCCCTGGGAGACGCTGCAGACCCGGCTGGCCACGGCGGCGGCGGCCGGCGACGACCGCCCCCTGCTGGCCGCGGGGGACTGGGCGGCGGCCAAGGCGCTCGACGGCGAACGGCGGCCGCTCTACGCCCGCGCCGCCGATTTCCGGGTGCGCACGGACCAGACCGCGCCCGAGGTCACGGCCCGCCGCGCCCTCACTCGGCACGTCGCCTGGCAGCGACAGCGCGCGGCGGTGGGGACGTGAGGGTCGTCGCCGGCAGCTGGCGCGGGCGTCGTCTCGACGCGCCGGAGGGCCTGGCCACACGGCCGACGACGGACCGGGTCAAGGAGGCCCTGTTCTCCATCCTGGGCCGCCGCGTCGAGGGCGCGCCGGTGGTCGATCTGTGCTGCGGCGCGGGCGGGCTGGGCATCGAGGCGCTGAGCCGGGGCGCCGCGGCCTGCGACTTCGTCGACAGCTCGCCGCGGGCGCTGGCCGCCGTGCGGGCCAACCTGGCGGCCTGCCGCGCCGATCCCGCCGCGG
>JAURXS010000102.1 GCA_030654305.1 bacterium
CCTGGTCCGCCCCCGCCCTGGCCACGGGCACAAGCCCAGTCGCCGCCTACGACCTTCGCTACACTCCCTACGGCCAGGAAGGCACCGACATCGCAACCTGGACCCCGGCCCCCACCATGCCCACCCCGGCCTCGCCTGGCACAGCGCAGCAAGCGACCATCACCAGCCTGACCCCCGGCGCCCCCTACGCCTTCCGCCTCCGCGCCACCGTCGACGGCACCACTTGGTCCGTCCCCTCGAACCTTGTGATCGCCAGCGCCGACCCCGCCCTCGACCTCACCCCTCCATCCGACATCGCCGACCTGACCGTCCTCTGGTCCAGCGGCGACCAACTGATGGTCCAATGGACCCCCACCGGCGACGACGGCCCCCACGGCGTCGCCACTGCCTACGAGCTCCGCAGCACCGCCACCCCGCTCACCCCAGAGACCTGGGACGCCGCCACCCCCGCGACCTCGGCCCCCACGCCGACCGGCGACCATCTCCAGTGCCTGATCGACGCCCCGGCCGCAGCCGGCGCCCTCTACGTGGCCCTGCGCGCAGTCGACGACGCCGGCAACCGCAGCGGCCTCTCCAACATCGTGTCCGCGTCGCCCGCCGGCGGCCGCACCTGGCGCGTGGCCGCCGACGGCAGCGGCGACGTGCCCACGATCGCCGCCGCGATCGCCGCCGCGGCCCACGGCGACCTCATCCTGGTCGGACCCGGCCGCTACACCTGGACCAGCCAGGGCGGCGCCATGGATCCGCTCGCGATGATCTTCATCGCCCGCGACATCACCGGGATCGTCCTGGCGAGCGAGGCGGGCCCCACCGCGACGATCCTCGACGCGGAGCGGCACGGCCGGGTCCTGTTCATCCAGGGCAACAACGACGGCGTCGAGGTCGACGGCTTCACGATCACCAACGGCGTCTCCCCCGCCGCCGACGGCGACTACCCCATGGCCGGCGGCCTGGTGTTCCACCTGACCGACGTCGCGATCCGCCGCTGCGTCTTCACCGGCAACAGCGGCGGCCAGGGCGGCGCCATCTACTTCGGGGGGCGGGGTCATCCCGTCATCGAGGACTGCCTGATCACCGGCAACACCTCGACCATGTTCGGCGGGGGCGTCTACCTGATCAACTGCGAGGACCCCGTCGTGCGCCGCTGCACGATCACCGGCAACACGACCGCGGGCCGCGGCGGCGGCCTGGCCGGCGTCAGCGTGATCCTGCGTTTGGAGGACTGCCTGATCGCGGGCAACCACGCCGACACGAGCGGCGGCGGCCTGGCGATCTTCGGGTACAGCAACTACGGGGACCCGCCGACGCCGTCGCTGGCGACCGGCTGCACGATCGCCGCCAACGACGCGCCCCAGGGTGCGGGGGTGCGCATCGGCGCCATCACCGAGGAGGGCGGGACCGTGCGCAACGGCCTGCTGACCATGGAGAACTGCCTGATCGCCTGGAACACCGGCGTCGACGCGGTCGACATGGTGCAGGGGGGCCGACTCGACGTGTCATGCTGCGACCTCTACGGCGGCGGCGGGCACGGCTTCTGGCCGGCGGGGACGGCGATCCACGGGGGCAACTTCCAGGCGGACCCGCTGTTCTGCGACGCCGCGGGCGGCGACTTCCACCTGGCGGCCGACAGCCCGTGCGCCGACGCCGACGACGGCTGCGGCCTGATCGGAGCGCTGCCCGTGGGCTGCGGGCGCTGACGGCCCGCACTCAGCGCTCCTGCGCCTCCGTCACCGTCGCCGCCGGCACCACCATCAGCAGCACCGCCGCCGCCAGCAGGGCGCAGGCGCCCGAGCCGGCGAACGCCGCGACGCTGCCGAACCGGTCCCAGACCAGGCCGAAGAGCGTGCTCGCAGCCAACGCCCCGAACCCGACCAGCATGTGGTAGGTCCCGAACGCCCGGCCACGCCCACTGCCGCCCGCGAGCTCGGCGATCAGCGCCTTCTCCGCCCCCTCGACCAGCCCGTGCGACGTCCCGTACACCGCCGCCAGCGCAAACAACAG
>JAURXS010000103.1 GCA_030654305.1 bacterium
CGAACTCGGGACGCCAGGCCGTCTGGCGGTAGGGTTCCTTGACAAACCCGGGGACAGGACGTAACGTCCTGGTCCGCGGCGCCTCAGGGCGCCGCCGTCGGGGCGGGCCCCGGCGCCGGACGTCTTGCGGATGACACGGCAGCCGGAGGGCTAGTCCTAACTGGTAAGGCAGCGGTCTTGAAAACCGCCGGGAGCGATCCCCTGGGGGTTCGAATCCCCCGCCCTCCGCCAGGATCACAGGCGGGAGAGGTTGCCGAGTGGCTTAAGGCGCACGCCTGCTAAGCGTGTGTGGGGAAACTCACCGAGGGTTCGAATCCCTCCCTCTCCGCCAGACCCCTGTTGGCGCGCCCATAGCTCAACTGGACAGAGCATCTGACTACGGATTAGAAGGTTGGGGGTTCGAATCCTCCTGGGCGTACCACCTCGAAGGCCCCGCCGCACTGAAGCGGCGGGGCCTTCGTCTTGCCGCCCGTCGGCGCCGCGCTCAGTCCTCGACGACGGCCGTGCGCGCCAGCTCCGCGAAGCTCACGCCCTTCAGCCCGCCGATCTCCAGCGCCATGCGTTCGATCTCGCCCGGCGTGCCGCGCAGCACGATGGTCTCGAGGCAGTGGTCGTGGTCCAGGTGCACGTGCTGCGTGCAGAGGATGTGGACGAACTGGTTGTGCTGGACCCGGTGGAGCTTGTCGGTGAGGCCGCGGCGGTGGTGGTCGTAGACGATGGTCAGCGCGCCGTGCACCTCGGTGGCGGCGCCGGCCCAGGCCTCCTCGACCAGGCGGGCGCGGATCAGGTCGCGCACGAATTCCGAGCGCGACTCGTAGCCGCGGCCGACGATGCGCCGGTCCAGCGATTCGAGCAGCGAGGCGGGCAGCGACACGGTGAAGCGGATGGTCTCTTGCCTGGCCATGTCCCTAGTCCCAATCGTGGGTGTGGTCGTGCCGGTGCTCGCGGCCGCCGTGGCGGTGGCGGTGCCCGTGCACGAGGTTCGCGCGGCGCAGCAGGTCCAGGTCGCCGGCCAGCCCGTCCGCCCCGCCGTCGTGCAGCAGCGTGTGGTCCTCGCCCAGCACGAGGCAGCGCGGGCCCAGCTCCGGCGCCAGCGACAGGTTGTGCGTGGTCACCAGCAGAGTCTGGTCGAGGTCCTGCAGGAAGTCCACCAGCCATCCCGTCGAGCGGGGGTCCAGCGCGGCGGTGGGTTCGTCCAGCAGCAGCAGCCGCGGCTCGAGCACCAGCAGCGACGCCAGGCAGACCATCTGCTTCTGGCCCGCGCTGAGCGTCCACGGCGCGCGGTCCAGCAGCTCCGCGACGCCCAGGGCCTTCGCCCAGCGGACGACCCTGGCTTCCGCGTCGCCCAGGCCGTGCTGGCGCGGCCCGAAGGCGATCTCGTCGCGGACGGTCGGGTTGAAGAGCATGGCGTCGCTGCGCTGGAAGAGCAGCCCGACCTCGGCGCGGAAGCGGCGGCGGAACGCCGCGTCGCGCAGCGCCGCCGCGTCGACGGGGCGGCCGTCGTAGCGGTACCCGCCGGACAGCGGGTGCACCAGCCCGGCGAGGATCTTCAGCAGCGTCGATTTCCCGCAGCCGTTGCAGCCGAGCAGCACGGCCTTCTCGCCGGCCCCGAGGCGGAACGAGACGTCGCGCAGGGTCGCGGCGCCGTCGTAGGCGTGGTCCAGACGTTCAACGTCGATCAAGGAAGAACCCCCGTGCGTCCAGGGCCTGGGCGATCTCGACGGCGTCGTGCTCGGCCCGCCGCAGGAACCAGGCGCCGGCCGCCGCGCCGTGGCGCAGCGAGGCGGCCGTCGAGACCCGGCGCGGTGAGCGGCTGCGCAGGGCCAGCCGGAAGTCCGCGTGGAGCCGGCGGAACGTCAGCACCTGGCTGACGGTCAGCACCAGCGCGAAGCGCAGCGTCCGCGAGAAGCCCAGCGCGCGCTGCAGGTCGAGGCGGGCGGCCAGCGCGAAGGTCAGGCAGGTCATCAGCAGCACGCGCAGGTTCAGCCGCAGCAGCGCGGCGCCGGCCGGGCGCTGCTCCCACCACGATGCCGCCAGCCAGCCCAGCGAGACCGCCGCGGCGAACGGGGCCGCGGCGCGCGCCGCCC
>JAURXS010000104.1 GCA_030654305.1 bacterium
GCGGTCTGCAACATCTGGGTGCGCGTCGGCTCGAACCTGGAGCCCGACGGGGTGCGCGGCTGGGCGCACGGCATCGAGCACCTGCTGTTCAAGGGCACCGCCCGGCGTGCCGAGGGCGACTTCGCGCGCGAGGTCGCCGACCTCGGCGGCACCACCAACGCCGGCACCGGCTACGAGACCACGAACTACCACATCACCGTGCCGGCGGAACACCTGCCCGCGGCGGTCGACATCCTGCACGACGCCCTGTTCCACTCCGAGTTCGAGCCTGCGGCGCTGGACGCCGAGCGCAAGGTGCTGGTCCACGAGAACCACATGTACGACGACCAGCCCTCGGGCTTCGGCGTGACCTGGCGCTGGGGCCTGGAGCTGGCGCGCGACGTCAGCCCCTACCGGCACCCGATCGGCGGCCGGGACGAGGACCTGCTGTCCACGCCCCGCGAACGGATCGTCGACTTCTGGCGGGCCGCCTACCAGCCCGACCGCATGACGGCCGTGGTGGTGGGCGACGTCGAGGCCGGGGCGGTCCTGGACCTGCTGGCCGCGACCTTCGGGCCCGAGGCGCCGCCGCGCCCCTACGAGCTGCCGTCGCCGGCCGGCGAACCGCCCCACGACCGCCTGCGTGCGCGGCTGGCCCGGGGCGACCTGCAGCGCGTCTACGGCAAGCTGCTGCTGCCGGGCGTGGCCGAGAACGATCCCGACCAGCCGGCCCTGGCCGTCGTGCAGCAGATCCTGTCGGACGGGCGCAGCGCGCGGCTCTACCGCCGCATCCAGGAAGAGATGCAGCTGGTCGGCGGCATCGGCCTGCTGAGCGAATCCGGCCCGCGCGAGGGGCTGCTGGTGGTGGACTTCGAGACCGACGCCGCGAAGGTCGCGGCGGCCGTCGCGGAGATCGGCGGCCTGCTGCAAGAGATGAAGGACGCACCGCCGGACGAGACCGAGCTGGACCGCGCCCGCATCCGCACCGAGCGCGGCTACGCCTTCGGGCTGGAGACGGTGCAGGGACGCGCCGCGAACCTGGGCTGGCACGACGCCATGGGCGACCCGCAGGCCGCCTTCGACTGGCCGCAGCGGGTGGCGGCGGTGACCGGCGCCGACGTCCAGCGCCTCTGCCGGCGCCTGTTCGTGCGCGAGGAGGCCGCGGTCCTCGTCTACGCCCCCGCCGACGGCGGCGACGACGGGATCCCCGCGGACGCCGCCGCCTGGGAGGCGCTGCTGGCGCCGCGGCTCGGCGGACGCGCGGACGGGACGGGATCGGCGCCGACGGCGGCGACGATCGCTCCCAGCGGGAAGGAACCCGCGACCCCGGCCACCAAGACGACCGCGAAGAACGACCGCCCCTTCGAGGAGATCCTGCTGCGCGGCGGCCTACGCCTCTACGTGCGCGAGGACCGCAGCCTGCCGGTGGCGACGCTCAGCCTCTACGCCGCCGGCGGCGTCTGCCACCAGGCGCCGGGGCGGGAGGGGCTGGCCCACCTGACGCAGCAGGTCCAGGCCAAGGCGACGGCGCGGGAGGACGCCGCCGCGCTGCACGCCGCCGTCGAGGGCTGCGGCGCCTCGCTCTCCCCCTTCTCGGCGCGCGACCACACGGGGCTGTCGCTGACGGGCTTGACGGCCCGCCTGGACCCCCTGCTGGAGCGGCTGGGCCGCCTGGCCTGCGCGCCCGCCTTCCCCGCCGACGAGCTGGAGCAGGAACGCCGGCTCGCGCTGGACGACCTGCAGGCCCAGCAGGACGACCCCTTCCAGGCCGCCGCCCGCGCCCTGCGCGCCGCGATGTACCCGGACCACCCCTACGGCTCGCCCATGGCCGGCACCGAAGACTCGCTGCCGGGCCTGACGCGCGACGACCTCGTCGCCCACCACGCCCGCGTGTGGACGTCGCGCAACGTGCACGTGGTGGTCTCGGGCGACGTCGACCGCGACCGCCTCGCGGCGCGGATCGAGACGATCCTCGGCGACCTGCCCGACGCCCCCTCGCCGCCGCTGCCGCCGCTGGATCGCGTGCCGGCGGCCGCCGGCGTCGAACGACTACGCATCGAGCGCGACGTGCGCCAGAGCGTGGTGCTGTGCGGCTGGCGCGGCCCGCTGGACCCGAACACCGACCGCGCCGCGCTGGCGCTGCTGCAGAGCCTGTTGAACGGCCAGAGCGGCCGGCTCTTCGAAGCCCTGCGCAACCGCCGCTCGCTGTGCTACACGACCGGGATGCAGGCCGCCCGCGGCTTCGCGCCGGGCATGCTGGTCGGCTACGTGCTGACCGACCCCGCCACCGAGGACGCGGCCGCGGCCGCCCTGGTCGAGGAGCTGCGCCGCGTCGCCGCCGAGCCGGCGGCCGCGGTCGAGTTCGCGCGGGCCCGCGCGCGGCTCCTGGGCAACCTGCTGATCTCGCGGCAGAGCAACGCCGCGCGGGCGAGCCGCTGCGGCGCCGACGTGCTCTACGGCCGCGCGCCCAACAACATCGCCCACCACCTGAAGGAGATCCGCGCGCTGACCCCGCGGCGGGTCCGCGACGCCGCCGCGCGCTACCTCGGCTCCGACGATCACTGGGAAACGGTGCTGGGGCCGGTCTGAGACCGGTCGGGGAACGGCGCAGGGGCCGGATCGCGCGCGCGGTCCGGCCCCTGCCTGCGTCCGGCCGCTAGCCCCGCAGGGGGTAGCGGTGGGGATCGTCGCCCATGTCGATCACGTGCGACATCTGGCTGAACGAGGTGCGGTGCTTCTTGCCCGCGGGGATGTAGTAGACGTCGCCGGCCTGGTACAGCTCGGTGCGGCCCTCGATCTCCAGGGTCATCTCGCCGGTGACGAGGTAGCCCCACTGGGCGCCGTGGCTGTGGTCGGGGACGGTCACGCCTTCGTCGAAGCGGAAGAACGTCACCTGCTTCTCGTGGTTCTTCAGGGAGTGGCCGGTCACGCCGGCGACGTGGAATTCGATCGAGGGGAGCTTCAGGACTTCTTCGGGCCAGACGGTGTCGGCCGCTTGCAGTCTTACCATGGAGACCTCCCGGGGTGGGTTGGTGAAGGCAGGTTCCACTGCGCTCAGGATACCGGAATCCGGGTCGTTTGCAACAGGCTCTCTTCAACCTCGCGGGGCGTAGTCGGTTCCGCGCATCGGCAGCGCGGGGCCGCCCCCCACGACCTCCGAGACGAGCACTTCCCCGACCAGCAGTTCGTGGTCGCCGGCCGGGTGGCGGCCCACCAGACGGCACAGCAGCCGGGCCGCGCAGTCCCGCAGCGCCGGCACGCCCCCGCCCAGCAGGACGGCGGGCGCTCGCTCCCACTTGTCGAGGTCGCGGCCGGACTGCAGCCCGAACAGGCGCGCGACCTCCACCTGCCCCTCGCGCAGCACCGAGACCGTGAATTCCCCCCCGTCGCGCAGCAGCCCGTGGGTGTGCCGCAGCGGCGAGACCGAAACCACGAGCAGCGGCGGCGCGGCCGAGACGCGGGACACCCAGGCGGCGGTCAGGCCGCCCCGGCGCTCGCCGTCGGCGGCGCCGACGACCACCACGGGCGAAGCCAACAGCTGCAGGGCGGGATCGTGGGGCGAAGGCGTCAAGGCCATGGGATCCTCCCGGAGCGCGCGGGGCGGGACGGCGACCACCCCCAGCTTAGCCGCCGCAGGGGCCGCGGTCCAGTTCGCCGTCGGCGGCGCCGGCGCACTCGGCCAGGACCTCGGGGAAGGTAAAGGCGAAGCGTGAACCCCGGTCGACCTCGCTTGTCACGGTCAGTTCGCCGCCCATGGCCGCGACGGTCCGGTGGGCGATGGCCAACCCCAGGCCGCTGCCGCCGTGCTTGCGGGCGATGTCCCGGCCGGCCTGCTGGAAGGGCTCGAAGATCCCGTCCAGGCGGTCGGCGGGGATGCCGGAACCCGTGTCGGCGACCGAGACCTCGAGCCAGCCGGCGGCCTCCGCGCGGCGGCAGGCGACGGTGACCGCGCCGCGGCTGGTGAACTTCATCGCGTTGCCCACGAGGTTCATCGCCACCTGGCGCAGGCGCGTCGGGTCGCCCACCTGCCCGGCCGGCACCGCGGGGTCCACGACGAGCTCCAGGGCGACGCGCTTCTCGCGCGAGGACGAGGCGAAGATCCCGCACACCTCGTCGAGCACGTCGCGCGCGCTGTAGGGGATGCGCTCGAGGTCGAGGCGGCCGGCCTCGATGCGCGACAGGTCGAGCACGTTGTTGATCAGCGACAGCAGGACCTGGCCGCTCTCCTGGATGGACACCGCGAAGTCGCGCACGTCCCGGTCGCTCAGGTTCGGCATGGTCAGCAGGTCGGCGAAGCCGACGACGCAGGTCAGCGGCGTGCGGATCTCGTGCGACATCGCGGCCAGGAACATGCTCTTGCTGCGGTTGGCCAGCTCGGCGGCGCGGCGCGCGTCGCCGGCCTCGGCCAGCGCCCCTTCCAGGTCGGCCTTGGCCCGGGCCAGGTCGGCGGCCACCTGCGCGTGGCGCTGCATCGCCGCGCGGGCGGCGTCGGTGGCGTGCGCCTTCTCCTGCGTGTAGCGCAGGATCATCCCGGCGACCTGCAACTGCAGCACGGCGCCGGCCTGCCGGGCGTACTCCTCGCTGGCGCGGCGCCCCGCGAGGTTGGCCACCAGCTCGACCATGCGACGCTGCGCTTCGGCTTCGGCGGGCGGACCGTGGCCGACGAGCCGGCCGAGCACGGCGCGCTCCTTCTCGTGCGACAGCAGCACCGGCACGTGCCACAGCGCGGCGCCGCACGCCGGGCAGCTCGCGCCCGCCGGCCGCGCGCCGGGATCCGGGTCCGGGTCCGTTTCGAGCTGCTCGGCGACGGCCGCGACGCAGGCCCCGCTGCAGGCGGCGCCGGCTGCGGCGCCGCCGACGGCCAGAATGCGCCCGTCGTCGACCGGCCGGTAGCCCCGCCCGTCGCGCAGCACCAGGCAGGT
>JAURXS010000105.1 GCA_030654305.1 bacterium
GGAAGGCGTCGCGGCAGAACCGGACCGAGTCGTCGTCCGACGCGTTGTCGACGACGACGATGCGCAGGGGGTCGTAGCCGTCGGCGAGCAGGGAACCGATGCACTCGGGCAGGTGGTCGCGACCGTTCCAGTTGACGACGATCACGGCCAGGGACGGCGGCGGCGCCGCGGTCGTTCCGAGGGCGTCAGTGGCGGCGGCGGACACGGTACCCCGTCTCGGGATGGTTGCCCGCCACCACCAGCTCGGCGATCAGGCCGAGGCTGACGAACTGGACGGCGACGATGACCAGGCCGGCGCCGAGCAGCATCAGCGGCCGCACCCGCAGGCCGTGGCCCAGCGCCCACTGCACGACGAACCAGGCCAGGATCGCGCCGCCGACCGCGAAGCTGGCCGCGCCGATGCGCCCGAACAGGTGCAGGGGCGACGCGGAGCGCGAGCTGAGGAACATCAGGGTCATCAGGTCCAGGAAACCGTTGAGGAAGCGGGCCGGGCCGTACTTGGTGACGCCGTGGCGGCGGCGGTGGTGGCGCACGGGGATCTCGGTCACGCGGAACCCCTCGCGGTAAGCCTGCGCCGGGATGTAGCGGTGCATCTCGCCGTAGAGGCGCACCGCCTCGACGACCTCGCGGCGGTAGGCCTTCAGGCCGCAGTTGTAGTCGTGCAGCCGCAGGCCCACGGCGCGGCTGGTCACCGCGTTGAAGAACCGCGACGTGGTGTTCTTGACGAAGCCGTCCTTGCGGTCCTGCTTCCAGCCGGAGACGAGGTCGAAGCCTTCCTCCAGCTTCGCCACGAGGTGCGGGATCTCGTCGGGGTCGTCCTGCAGGTCGGCGTCCATGGTGATCACGTAGCGCCCCGCGGCGGCCGCGAAACCGGCGGCCAGGGCGGCGGCCTTGCCGTGGTTGCGCGTGAACTCCAGGCCGCGGACGCGGGCGTCGGCGGCGTGGAGCCGCTCGAGCACGGCGGGCGTGTCGTCGGTGCTGCCGTCGTCGACGATCCACACCTCGTGCGACAGGCCCGCCGCGGCCGCCGCGGCCGCGATGCGCGCCGTCAGCTCGGGCAGCGATTCCGCCTCGTTCAGCGCTGGCACCACCACCGAGAGGTCGGGCCGGACGTCAGGCATGTCCCCTCCTGCGCGCGGCGACCCAGAGCACCTCGCGGCGCAGCCCCTCGCCGAACGGGACCTGCGCGACGTAGCCGATCTCGTCGCGGATGAGGCCGGGGTCGGCCCAGGTGTCGCGCACGTCGCCCTTCTCGACCGGCACGTGCTCGATCGCGACGCGGACCTCGGGCGCCGCCTCGCGCAGCAGGTCGCGCATGGCCGCCAGGGCCGCGGCCAGCGAGACGCGCGCGCCGCCGCCGACGTTGTACACCGCCCACGTTCCGGGCGCCTCGACCGCGCGGAGGTTCGCGTCCACCGCGTCGGACACGTAGGTGAAGTCCCGCGTCTGCGAACCGTCGCCGAAGACGATCCAGGGCTTCCCGTCGAAGGCCGCCTCGAGGAACTTGCGGAAGGCCATGTCGGGCCGCTGGCGCGGCCCGTAGACGGTGAAGTAGCGCAGGGACGTGGTGGGCACGCCGTGGTTGGCGCTGTAGAGCACGCAGAGGTGCTCGGCCGCCAGCTTGGTCACCCCGTACGGCGAGAAGGGCTGCGGCAGCGCGCGCTCGGTCACCGGCAGGTCGAGGCGGTCGCCGTACACCGAGCTGGAGCTGGAGTAGACGAACCGGACGAGCCCCGGCGCCACCCGCGGGTCGCGGCAGGCTTCCAGCAGGCGCTGGGTGGCGGCCAGGTTGCGCGCCAGGTAGTCGCCGAACAGGTGTCCCCAGCTGGCGCGCACGCCGGCCTGGGCGGCGAGGTGGAACACGGCGCGGCTGCCGGCGAGCAGCGCGACCGCGTCGACGTCGTTCAGGTCGGCGTGGTGGAAGACGAAGCCGGGCCGGCCCAGCAGCGGCGCCAGGTTCTCACGCTTGAGCGCCGGGTCGTAGTAATCGGTCAGCGCGTCGATGCCGACGACCTCGCAGCCCCGGTCCAGCAGGGCCTCGGCGAGGTGGCTGCCGATGAACCCGGCGCAGCCGGTGACCACGACGCGCGCCCCGCCCGCCAGGGCCGTCATGGCGCGCTCCCCGCGGCGCCCGCGGCGAGCAGGGCGTCGAGCTGCTGGCGCGCCACGGCGTCCTGCGGATCGTCGCGCAGGCGCTCCTGCATCCAGGTGACCGCCACGGCGTCCTCTCCCCGCTGCACCATGGCCTGGACCAGCTGCGGGATCAGGGCCTGCTCGTCCCTGGGCGGGATCGCCCCGTGGAGGCGCTGCACGTGGGCCGCCGCGTCTTGGGAGCGCCCGCGCTCGACCAGCACCATGGGGTAGATGTCGGTCACCATCGGGAACGTGGGGTCGAAGCTGCTGGCCAGCTCGAACGCGGTCTCCGCCTTGGCGATCATCTCGTCGTAGACGGCATCGGTGGCGTCGGGCGCCTGCGCCCGCATGATGAAGTCGTAGCCCGCGCGGATCAGGCCCGCCGGGTAGTTGCCCAGCAGGTTCTCGGCGTTGCGGTCGAAGTGGACATCCTCGCGGTGGCGACCGTTGTGCCGCCACAATCCCTCGAAACGCCAGTCCCGCTCGCCCAGGAGCTCGCGGACCTCAGCCTCGGGGCTCGGGTTCTGCGGCAGGTCGTTCAGGGCGCGGAACTCGGACCGGCGGCGCTCGGAATCGCCGTCCAGGGTGGCGCTGAAGTCGTAGACCCCGTAGCAGTTCGCCAGCAGACGGTCGCTGTCGACCGTGGGCATGCCGTCGGGACCCTTGACGCCGGTGAAACGGTAGGCCAGCCCCTCCATCTGGAGCATCGTGAAGTAGCGGGCCATGTTCTCCTGGGGGATCGTCACCGCGAAGAAGACCGGGCGCTGGCCGCGGTTCTGGATGATGTCGTGCACGATGTAGTCGCGCACGTACACGACCTCCTGCTTCCCGGTGTCGGGGTCCTGGTACAGCACGGGGCGCAGCTGCTCCAGCTGCGCGTCGTCGTAGGAGACGGGCATCGGCGGGGTGCGGCGCTTCATCTGCTTGACGTACCAGGGCAGGTTGATCAGCGCCAGGTTCACGACCGTGACGTCGCGGCGGAAGTCCTCCACCTCCTGCAGGTACCACAGCGGGTAGGTGTCGTTGTCCCCGTTGGTGAAGACGATGGCGCCGGGGTCCAGGCCCGCCAGGAGGTTCCAGGCGTACTCGTGCGCCGTGCGGTTCTCCGAGCGGTCGTGGCGGTACCACTTCGCGCTGCCGGGAGCGAGCGCGGGCAGGGCCGAGATCAGGATCAGCGCCGCCGCCGTCCCCGCCGCCGCCCGGCCGATTATGGCCGGCTTGGCGAGGCGGGCGCCGCGCGCCGCGAGCGGCCCCGAGAGGTAGCGCAGCAGCGCGGCGGCGCCCAGGCCGATGAACAGGGCGAAGAACATGAAGGCGGTGGAGAAGAAGTAGTCGCGCTCGCGGACCTCGTTGTCCGAGAAGTTGAGGTAGA
Source organism: bacterium (assembly GCA_030654305.1). Classification (NCBI taxonomy): domain Bacteria; species bacterium. The sequence goes on from JAURXS010000105.1 coordinate 3,506, forward strand.
GGTTCAGGATGTCGGCGTTGATCACGTAGTTCACCAGCAGCATCCAGTACCAGGGGCGGGCGCGGAAGAAGCCGTGGATCGCCCCGAGCAGGCCCAGGAACACCGGCACCAGGATCGTCAGCAGGCGCGTCGGGCGGAGCGAGCCGAGGTCCAGGAAGCTGAACTGGTCCAGCAGGAAGCCGTAGTAGTAGCGGATCTGCCACCAGAGGTCGGCCTTGCGCACCATCGGGTCGATGGGCGGGTACTGCTCGCGCCGCAGCACCGACATCAGGGTCTGGAAGTTGTCGGGCTGCGTGTTGTTGAGGGCCGGGTCGAGGCCGGCGCGGATCAGCAGGATCAGGTGGACGCTCAGGCCGAGCAGGAACACGCCGCAGCCGATCAGGATGAAGGGCTTGCCGCCGAAGGCGCGCGACAGCGCGTAGACCAGCAGCAGGACCAGGCCGCCGAGGATCACGAAGTCGTCCTTGACCATGGTCGAGAGCAGGAACAGGCCGAGACCGGCGCTGACGCCCAGCAGATCCGCCAGGGCGAGCTTGCGCCCGCCCGCCATCAGGATCAGCAGGAAGATGCCGGGGTAGACCAGCAGCGTGCCCAGGTGGAAGCCGACCCCCAGGCCCAGCAGGTAGATGGCGAGGTAGAGCAGGCGGTCGCTGTGCGCTTCGGCCCGCAGGTCGTACCACTTCAGGCCCAGCCAGGTCAGGAAGGCGACGACGAAGGCCGCCAGGCCGTACACCTCGGCCTCGATCGCGTTGTTCCAGTAGGTCTCGCTGAACAGCAGGAACAGCGCGCCCACCACGCCGCCGGCGTGGGGCAGCCACCCGCTGTCGGGGTCGGCGCGCCGGGCGATGTCCTGGATCGTCAGGTAGACGAAGACCAGGGCCAGGGCGCTGAAGAACGCCGACATGAAGTTGACCGCCGCCGCGGTGCCGACCAGCGGCGCGAGCAGGATGTCGAAGAAGCGGCCGACCAGCACGTAGAGCGGCGTGCCCGGCTGGTGCGGGACGCCCATGGTGTGCGCGGTGGTGATGTACTCGCCGCAGTCCCAGAAGCTCAGCGTCGGCGACAGCGTCAGGCAGTAGACGATCGTCGCGAGGACGAAGACGCCCGCCGCGATCAGGAACGTCGGGCGGCGGTACCAGTCGGGTGCCAGCATGGGATTCCTCGGATTCGGGTTCCGGCGCGGACGACTCGCCAATCTAGCACACGGTCCGGGGGGCAACAACCCCGCGGCGACCGGGGTTCCCCCCCGCCGCGGCGGCGTTCAGGCCTCGCCGCGGCCGCGGCGCGGACCGGCCAGGAAGAGCGCGCCGCCCACCAGACTGACCGCGACCATCAACGCGTAGGCCAGGAACTCCATGGCCACCGCGTCGGCCTCGGTCGGCACCACGCCGGCGGCCACGAACAGTTCCGCGGCGGCCAGCTCGCGCACGCCCAGCCCGTTGATGCTCACCGGCAGCGAGACCAGGATGCCCAGCAGGGGCACCAGCACGAACAGCTGCAGGACGCGGCCCGCGTCCAGGGCGAGGCCCAGGCCGAGCCCCACCAGCAGGTGGGTCGACACGCGCATGGCCTGCACGAACAGCGACCAGGCCAGCAGTCGGGCCAGCCAGACAGGCCGCCCCCTGTAGCTCTTGAACTCCGCCAGCATCGTGCCGAGACCGTCGGCGGCCCGGCGCCAGTGCACGGCCGTCAGCGCGCGGACCACCAGCGCCGAGACGCGGCGCGAGAACAGGACGGCGAACGCCAGGGACCAGGCCGCGAGCGCCAGCCACAGCGGCAGCGTCGGCGGCACACGCACGCCCACCGCCGCCGCGGTCGGGACCGCCAGCAGCGCCAGCAAGGTCAACGCCAGCAGGCCCAGCAGCCGGTCCAGCAGGGTCGCCCCCAGCACCGCGGCGGTGCGCCCCTCGCGACGGCCGAGGTCGACGACCTTGTAGGCGTCGCCGCCCACGTTGCCCAGCAGGAAGTTGTTGAAGAACAGCCCGACGAAGCTCAGCCGGACCGCCTCGCCGACGGTCACCCTCAGCCCCGAACAGCGCAGGATCCAGGCCCACTGCAGCGCGCCGCACACCGCCGACAGCGCGAACACGCAACCCGACAGGGCGAGCCAGGGCCAGTGCGGGGCCGCCACGGCCGTGCGCAGGGCCGACCAGGACAGGGGGCGGTAGGCGAACAGGAACACCACCAGCGCGAGGCTGATCCCCGCCTTCAGGATCGTCGCCTGCCGGGGGCGCCTCACGGCCGGCCCCGCCGCGCCGCGACGTCCGCGAAGACGTCCAGGGACTCGCGCACGCAACGCTCCCAGCTGAACGTGCCGGCCCAGGCGCGGGCGGCCGCGCTCATCGCCCGCCAGCGCGCGTCGTCGCGCAGCAGGGCGACGGCGGCGGCGGCCATGGCCCGGTCGTCGCCGTAGGGCACCAGCAGGCCCGTCTCGCCGTCGCGCACCGAGTCGCGCAGTCCCGGCCGGTCGCTCGCGACCGTCGGCAGGCCGCAGGCGGCGGCTTCGATGACGGTCAGCCCCCACCCCTCCTTGGGGCTGGGGTTCAGGAACAGGCGGGCCCGGTGCAGGGTCGCCGCCAGTTCCGCGCCCGGCAGGAAGCCGGCGAACTCGACGTCCCCGCCGAGGCCCAGGCGAGCGGCGACGCGACGCAGCCGGGCCTCGTCCGGCCCGCGTCCCATCACGACGAGCCGCGAACCCGGCACCGCGCGGCGCACGTGCGCGAAGGCGCGCAGCGCCACGTCCACGCTCTTGTAGCGGCGCAGGCGGCTCCACGAGACGAGCAGCGGGGGATCGTCGCGCGGCGGCGGCGCGGGCAGCTCCAGGCGCCGCGCGTCGTTGCCGCAGTACACGGTGCGGATCCGCGCGGCGTCGAGGCCGCGACGCGCGAGGTCGTCGCGGGTCGAGGGGCTGATGACCTCGAAGTCCCGGCCGCGGTAGGCCAGCGGCAGCAGGCGTTCCGCCGCCCAGACGTAGGACGCCACCAGGGGGTTGGCCTCGCGGAAGACCGTGGCCCCGAACAGGTGCGGCACGACCGCGAGCACGGGCACGCGGCCGGCGAACAGCGGCGAGTAGAACGGGACCTTGTTGATGTCCTCGACCAGCAGGTCGTAGCGGCCCTCGCGCAGCAGGCGGCGGCAGACGCCCGGCAGCACGAAGTTGGCCACGGTCCAGTGGCCGCGGCGGTGCACGCGCACGCCGTCGAGCGTCTCCTGCGGCGGCGCGCCGCGGTAGCCGGACACCACCAGGTCCACCTCGTGGCCCGCGGCCACGGCTCCCTTGAGGATCTCGTGCAGGTGCAGCTCGGCGCCGCCCCCCAGGGGGTCGCCGACGTCGCGCCAGTTCAGGGCCAGGATCCTCACGCGCCGCCTCCCGCGTCGTCGCGGCGCGCGATCACCCCGATGGTCATCGCGGTGTGCAGGGCCCAGCGCCGCCCGCGGTGCCGCTCGCGCCAGCGCGCCAGCAGCCGCCCGAGCGGCGGCACCGGGTCCGGGTACATCGGCAGCCGCAGGCCGAGCCGGGACAGCAGCGTCTTGCGCAGCGCGCGGTACCAGAGCCCGGGCACCATCCAGTCGCCGTAGGTGCGCACCACCTCGCCGCCGGCGCGCCGGACGGCGTCCTCGAGCCCGACCGGCGTGAACTGCGTCTCCCAGCCCGCGAACCAGCGGTCCAGGGCGATCAGCAGCTGCTTGCCCAGGGTGTAGTAGTGCCAGGTCTGGGGCACGTCGACGAGCAGCCGACCGCCCGGCTTCAGCACGCGCAGGTCCTCGCGCAGCAGGGGCAGCGGGTCGCGGAAGTGCTCGAGCAGGCCCTGGTGGTAGACCAGGTCGAACGTCCCGTCGGCGAAGGGCTTGCACAGGGCGTCGCCGTTCACCGCCTGCACGCGGACGCCGGCCTGCGCGGCGGCCCGCGCGGTCAGCGCCAGCGAACCGGGCACGTAGTCCAGCGTCCAGACCTCCGCGCCGGCGCGGGCCAGCGCCACGGCGTCGCGACCGCTGCCGGCCCCCACCTCGAGCACGCGCTTGCCCGCGGGATCGCCCAGGGCGAACAGCTCGCGCACGATGCGGCCGTCGTTGCCATAGACGTCGTCCAGGCTGAGGCGGTCGGCCTCGTCCCAGAAGTCCTGCCAGTGGCGACGGGTCGAGACCCTCACCGCGGTCCTCCCCCGCCGGGCGCTTCGCCGCCGCGCCCGGTGGCCGCGAGGTCCCGCGCCGCGCGGTCGAGCAAGCCGTTGACGAAGCCGACGGCCTCGTCGCCGCAGTACAGCCGCGCCAGCTCGCAGGCCTCGTTGATCGCGACGCGGACCGGCACCTCGGGGCAGTAGCGCAGTTCGGCCAGCGCCAGCCGGCAGATCGCGCGCTCCACCTGGCCGACGCGCTCGGGATCCCAGTTCTGCAGCAGCCCGTCCAGGGTGGCGTCGAGGCTCGCCCGGTGCTGCGCGATCAACGCCGCGAGCGGCCGGGCGAAATCGGCCGTGTCCCCCGGCGCATCGCGCCTCTCCAACTGGTCGTCCACGCAGACCTGCAGGTCCTGGCCGCTGAGGGCGGCCGCGTAGAGGGCCTGGACGAGCAGTTCCCTGCCCTTGCGTCGCTTGCCCACGTTCCTACCCTTCGTCGATCGCGCGCCAGAGGTCGATCATCTCGAGCGCGGAGAGCGCCGCGTCGAAGCCCTTGTTGCCGGCCTTGGTGCCGGCCCGCTCGATGGCCTGGTCGAGGGTGTCGGCCGTGATGACGCCGAAGGAGACCGGGATGCCGGTGTCCAGCGCCACCTGGGCGATCCCCTTGGTGACCTCGGCCGCGATGTAGGAGAAGTGCGGCGTGTCGCCCTGGATCAGGCAACCCAGGCAGATGATCGCGGCGTAGCGGCCGCTGTCGGCGAGCTTCGCGGCGGCCAGCGGGAGCTCGAAGCTGCCCGGCACCCAGGCCACGTCGACGCGCTCGGGGTCGACCCCGTGACGGGTCAGGCAGTCCTGGGCGCCGTCCAGCAGCTCCCGGACCAGGAAATCGTTGAAGCGGCTGGCGACGATCACCAGGCGCTGTTCGCCGGCGCGGAAGTTCCCCGCGTACGTCTTGCCCATGGTCTCCTCCTTCAGTCGTTGGCCTCGGCGGTCCCCACGTCGTCCAGGCGCAGCAGGTGGCCGAGCTTGTCCCTCTTGGTCTTCAGGTACTGGCGATTGCTCCGGTTCGGCCGCATCTCCAGCGGCACGCGGCCCGTCAGCTCGAGCCCGTGGCCCTCGAGCCCCACGAGCTTGCGCGGGTTGTTGGTCATCAGGCGCAGGCGTCGCACCCCGAGGTCGCGCAGGATCTGCGCGCCGATGCCGTACTCGCGCAGGTCGGCGCCGAAGCCGAGGCGGTGGTTGGCCTCGACGGTGTCCGCGCCCTCGTCCTGCAGGCGGTAGGCGCGCAGCTTGTTGATCAGCCCGATGCCGCGCCCCTCCTGCCGCATGTAGAGCAGGACGCCCTCGCCCTGGGCGTCGATGGCCGCGAGCGCGGCCTCGAGCTGCTCGCCGCAGTCGCAGCGCAGGGAGTGGAACAGGTCGCCGGTCATGCACTCGCTGTGGACGCGCACCAGGGTCGGGCGGTCCGGGCTCGGCGTCCCCTTTACCAGGGCCACGTGCTGGGAGTCGTCGACGCTGGTGGTGTAGGCGACGAGGCGGAAGTCGCCGTAGCGGGTCGGCAGGGCGACCTCGACCTCGCGGCGCACGAGGTTCTCGTGGGCGCGGCGGTAGGCGATGAGGTCGGCGATCGAGACCAGCTTCAGCCCGTGCTGGTCGGCGATCTCCCGCAGGCGCGGCAGGCGGGCCATGCTGCCGTCCTCGTCCATGATCTCGCAGAGGATGCCGCTGGGGTGCAGGCCCGCGGTGACGGCGAGGTCGATGGCAGCCTCGGTGTGGCCGGCGCGCTTGAGCACGCCGCCCGGCTGGGCTTCCAGCGGGAAGATGTGCCCCGGGCGCACCAGGTCCGCGGGGCCGGCCGCGGGGTCGGTGAACACGGCCACGGTGCGGGCGCGGTCCTGCGCCGAGATGCCCGTGGTGGTGCCGGCGGCGGCGTCGACCGAGACGGTGAAGTGGGTGCGCAGGCGGGCCTCGTTGCGCGAGACCATCTGGGGCAGGTCCAGCTGGCGGGCCCGCTCGCTGGTGATGGCCACGCAGATCAGGCCGCGCGCGTGCTTGGCCATGAAGTTCACCGCGGCCGGGGTCGCCTTCTCGGCGGCGAGGATGAGGTCGCCCTCGTTCTCGCGGTCCTCGTCGTCCACGACGATGACCATCTCGCCGGCCGCGATCGCCGCCACGGCGTCGGCGATGCGATCCAGCCTCACGGCGGGGTCGGCGGTGCGCTCGTTGTCGATCATCGCTGTCCTCCTCGACTGCGGCGGAAGCCGCGGGCCAGGATGCGTGCGTAGGTCAGGGGCGACGTGTCGGTGTGCCGCGCCTCGGCTCCTTGGGATGCGGTTTCCTGCGATGCGGTTCCCTGCAATGCAGCCCCTTTGGCCAGCACGTCGGCCTCGAGGTTGACCCCGTCGCCGGGAACGAGGTCGCCCAGGCGCGTCGTGCCCAGGGTCTGCGGGATCAGGCTGACGGTGAAGCCCGCCGCACCCGGGTCCGCGTCCAACGTCAGGCTCACGCCGTCGATCGCGACCGAGCCCTTGGGCAGCAGCCAGCGCGCGAAGCCCGGCGGCGGTTGCACGGTCAGGCGCGCGGCGCCTCCCGCCCGCTCCAGGCGCAGCACCCGGCCGACGCCGTCGACGTGGCCGAGCACGAGGTGGCCGCCCAGGCGGTCGCCGGCCCGCAGGGCGGGCTCCAGGTGGAGGCGGCGGCCGGGGCGCCAGGCGTCGAGCGTGGTGCTGCGGCGCGTCTCGGCGACCGCCTCGACCGTGACCAGCGGGCCGCGGCCGGCCGTATGTCCGGAAGTGCTTCCGGAAATGCTTCCGGAAATGACAGTCAGGCAGATCCCGTCGACCGCCAAACTGTCGCCCGTTACGAGGTCCGGGGCGCAGGCGGGCGCGCGCAGGGTCAGGACGGTCACGCCGCCGCGCGCGGCCACGGCCGTCAGGGTCCCGATCTCGCGCACCAGGCCGGTGAACACGTCAGTCCCCGTCCTTCCCGCCGCAGAGGTCCGCGCGCCGCTGCGCGAAGTCCGTCCGGTCCCAGGTCAGGCAGGCGTCGTCGCCGGAACGCACCGCGCGCGTCAGGCTGTAGTCCCGCGCCGACGCCGCGAACCCGCGGTCTTCCCAGCGGGGGCCGCCGCCGGCCAGCGTCGGCGCCACGAACTGAACCCAACGATCGACCAGACCGGCGGCCAGGAACGACGACGCGAGCGCGGGACCGCCCTCGAGCATGAGCGTCCAGTATCCGCGCGCCGCCGCCTGCGCCAGCAGGTCCGCGGGCGCGATCCGGCCGCCGTCGTCCCGGCAGCGCACGACCTCGGCGCCGGCCTCGCGCAGCGCGCGCTCCCGGCCGGCGTCGGCCGCACCGGTGGTGAAGACCAGGTGCGGACCGGTGCGCCAGCCCGCCGCTTCGGCGAGGTCGCCGTCGGCGCAGGCCGGCAGGGGGTCGGCCGCGGGGCAGAGGACGTCCGCGCCGGCGCGGCGGCCGTCCAGGCGCGGCCGATCGCAGCGCACGGTGTTGGCGCCCACCAGCACCAGGTCGTGCCAGCGCCGCAGCCGCGCCGTCTCCCGCAGCGAATCCTCGCCCGTGAAGTACACCGGCGCGCCCTCGGGAGCGCCCGGGGGCGCGAAGCGCCCGTCCAGCGTGGTCGCGGTCTTGAGGGTGACGAAGGGGCGGCGGAAGGCGTCCGTCACGACGTAGGGCCAGATCAGTTCCAGGCAGCCGCGACCGAGCACGCCGAGCGCGATGTCGATCCCCGCCCCGCGCAACAGGTCGATCCCGCCGCCCGCCACCAGCGGGTTCGGATCGCGCGCGCCGACGACGACCCGCGCCACGCCGCTCCCGATCACCCGCGGCGCGCAGGGCGGCGTGCGCCCTTGGTGGTTGCAGGGCTCGAGGGTCACGTACAGCGTCGCGCCCCGCGCCGCCTCGCCGGCCTCGCGCAGCGCGACGATCTCGGCGTGGTCGGCGCCGGGGCCGTGGTGCGCGCCGCGGCCCACGATCTCGCCGTCGCGCACCACCACCGCGCCCACCGGCGGGTTGGGCCAGGGACGACGGGGCAGGCGCTGCGCGATGCGGTGCGCCTCGGCCATGAATTCGGTGTCGCTGCGGTTGTGCGCCATGATCCTGAACACGGCTGTTCGGGATGCGGGAGGCAGGCAGGAAACGGCCGCCCGTGTCGACGGGCGCGCCGGACCCAACTTCTCCCATCCAGACTGTGACTGTCGGCCCCGGAGTTCCACCGGATCAGCCGGTTGCGCGAGGCGCGCCGCCGGGTCGCGGGCTGTGACCGCCGGTGGGGAATTCCACCCCGCCCCGAAGTTGAGATTCGCGGTGAATGTCGCGGCCCAAGGGCCGCCCGAACAAGCTAATGCGGCGCCCGGACGCCTGTCAAGGCCGGTCGCCCTCGCCCCCGGCCGCATCCTCCGGCCCGGACAGGGTGAACAGGGCCTCGGCGAAGGCCTCGGGGTCGAAGACCTCCAGGTCGCCGACCTTCTCCCCCAGCCCCACGTAGCGGACCGGCAGGCCGAGGGTCTCGGCGATGGCGACCACGATGCCGCCCTTGGCCGTGCCGTCGAGCTTGGTGAGGATCAGCCCGTCGACGGGCACCGTCTCGGCGAAGATCTTCGCCTGCTGCAGGCCGTTCTGCCCGGTGTTGGCGTCGACCACCAGCAGGGTCTCGGGGTCCCGGCCGCACTTGCGGCGGATGACCCGGGCGACCTTGCCCAGCTCGTCCATGAGGTTGGACTTCGTGTGCAGGCGCCCCGCGGTGTCGACGATGACGATGTCGTGGCCCCGGGCCTCGGCCGCCGAGAGCGCGTCGTGGACCACGGCCGCGGCGTCGGCCCCCTGGCCCTGGGTCACGAAGTCGACGCCGACGCGGTCGGCCCAGATGCGCAGCTGCTCCACGGCGGCGGCGCGGAAGGTGTCGCCCGCCGCCAGCAGCACGCGGTGGCCCGCCTGCTTGTGCAGGTGGGCCAGCTTGGCGATGCTGGTGGTCTTGCCCGTGCCGTTGACGCCCACCACGAAGATGACCCGCGGGCCGGTCGGGGCCGCCCCGCCGTCGGGCGGCGCCGCCG